>JACQVT010000817.1 GCA_016209665.1 Planctomycetota bacterium
CTGTCACTCACCCCGCCCTGTGCCGGCCCGATCACGCGGGTGGATCCAGGTCGTCGTCATCCAGACCGACCATCTCCTCGTCCTCGTCTTGCTGGGCCGGTCCTGATCCCATCGCGGCGGGCCGGTCGATGTGATCGCCACGGTCGGCCACCTTTCGGTAGCCCAGATACTGGATGACCTCGAACACCTCGCTCCATGACGGGAACGGCCGATTGTTCACCCGTTTGTATTCATCGATCGCCAGGACGAACTCGAGCAGCTCGCCCCCCATCTCACCTTCTTCCGCCGCACGCCGGAGATCATTGCGACGCCGGCCGGGACCGCGCCGACGGTCCAGGCCGTTGCGGCGATCCACGTAAGCCCTGCGGTCCGCCTGACGACGCTCCTGCCCTTTGTATTCTTCGCCCACAGAGTGTATCTCGGTCTATGACCCGCGTCCCCTCCGCGCCCGGGCTTGCCCACCGCCGGCCAGCCTGCGGGATGTCAGGTGCGACTCGAAACAAAAACCGGCCTCAGCGGGGGGTAACGCGCCCCTGCCGCCAGCCGGTGAAATCCCTGGACCAAACCGACTGACCGACGGACGACCGTCGTATCACAGATCCTCGTCCTCCTCCTCGAACTCCTCCTCATCATCGTCAAGGTCGTCCAGATCGTCGTCGAGGTCGTCGTCGAGATCCTCATCCTCGTCGTCGTACAGATAGTCCAGATCGTCCTCGTCCTCCTCCTCGTCGGGGTCGCGGGCATCACAAAGCACGATGGGGAAGGTTTCGCCCAGCATCTCCATCGGCAGGCCGAATGTATCTGCCCGCCGGATGGCGGGCGCTTCGGCCGGCTCGTCCGGATCGCAGGATGGTTCGGGTGCCTCGGGCAGGGCAGTGACTACGCTCACTGCCGCTCCACCCGGCAAATCGAACGCCGTCTCACTTAGGCGGTACATGATCTCATCGCTCCTGTTCACGGCTGTAGTCCCCACGAGGCCATGCAAAGTGTATAGCTCAAACCCGGCTCGTCAAGGGCTTTTTTAGGGTCGATAATGGGGTCTGGAGTTCACTTTTCCGGTCGATCTGGAGCCCCCAATCGTAGGATCAGAACCACCCCCTGCGGGCCGGTCGGGCGGACCACCTGCCATCTCCATCCCTCCACCATCCGGGCCGCCTCCAAGACCTCGAACAGGCGGCCGCGGGCCGTAATCGGCGGCAGGACCGACCCGCTGCCCACCTCGACCCGGCATCGCACCCCGAGAACCCGGCTCAACTCCTCCTCAAGCGCCGGTGGACTTCCGCCCGTGAACGCCAGGGATACCGGCTGGCCGAGCATCCCCGCTTCCCTAACTGGGGCCGACGCACGCGCTGTCGCTGGAGCCTGGTTCTGCCCCGGGCGAGACGCCGGCTCCGATGCAGGTTCCACCCAAATGACGCCGTCGTCATACCGACTTATTGCGCTCAACTGATCATCCAGCGCCCCGGCCACCGCGTCCAGGCTCAAAGCGGCTCCCTCCAGCCGCACGAGCGCTTGTGCGTCCAGCACGTCCGGATGGAAGACCACGTCCATGGAAAACGTCGACGCCACGTCACGAGCCACGCGACTCAGGGGCACATCTACCCAACTCACGTCCGCCCGGAGCGACCGAGCCGCTGTCCATCGGGGATCGACAGCGGTTGTGGCCGCGCCCACGCCACTGCCGACCGCGCCGCTCAGCCGCCACGTCGCAGGCAGCCGTTCCGGTCGGGCCACCAGCATCACCCCGTCGACGAGCACCGCCTCCAGTCCTGCCGATCGGACGGTCCAGCGAAACGCTTGCCTGCCGTTCAGGTGGGCTGCAAACAGCCGGATTCGCCGTTCCAGCACGCCGTCCGTCACCGAGCCGTCGAGCAGGTACGGAACCTCCAGCCGCGTCGCCAGTCCCCGCACTGCTTCGCCCAGAGAGACGGCCTGCCAATCCACCGGGCAGACCTCCTCCATCGGCCCGCCCGCCCAGCCGACTCGAACGACAACGCCCACGCCCAACCAGACCATCGTCACCCGCCACCACCATTGCATGTGGGCACCTTTACCAAGCCCAGGGTCCGGCGACAACCCAGCCACGACCTGCGATTCCCCGGACCTGCAACGCAGGCAAGGATGCGCGCCCCCTGGCGGCGATAACACAATCTTGCCGGGGTCCGTGACAGAATCGGCGGGACATGTCAGCGTCCCGAGCGCGGCTCGACTGAGTTCGGCGAAGTCAAGCGAGTGGGTCGAGCCTACCCGTCGCTGGCGCTGCGGGCTCTGAAATGACCGCCTCGTCATGTGCGCCCAGTGATGTCACGCACTCGTCTTGCCGCCTGCCAGCGGATGATTTGGTGTTCCGATTTCGCACAGCCCCTATAACTGAGTCTGATATTACTAAAGCACGCACTTAATCGGTCCGAGGAAGCGGGTACGTTCCCAGTTCGACGAACGATCGTGGTTCCATTGGGGGTTGTGTGATGAGACTTCGACAGAATCGACTCGTGCGGTGGCTGCTGGTCGTCCTCGCGGGGGGGATGCTGTACTCCGGTTCAGGATCGTCGGGCATCAGTTGCTTGGGCCGCGGCAGCGCCGCGGGCAACTTCAACCAGGACAGTGACGGTGACGGGTACTCTGATTCGGCCGAGTATCTCGCCGGCACCAACCCCGATAACCCCAACAGCCATCCATAGCCGTCACCGACTCCTGGGGGGGCGGGCATCCTTGCCCGCCTTCTTACGTCTTGGGGGGCGGGCATCCTTGCCCGCCTTCTTCCGTCTCGGGCGACAGGTAGCCC
>JACQVT010000805.1 GCA_016209665.1 Planctomycetota bacterium
CGGGGATGATCCTGACGCTCGGCATGGCCGTGGCCGCCAACGTGCTGATCAACGAACGCATGAGGGAGGAGCTGAACCGGGGCGTGTCGGTCAAGCTGGCCATGAAGCTTGGCTACGAGAAGGCGTTCAGCGCCATTCTCGACGGTAACGTCACCACCGTCATCGTGGCGGTGATTCTGGCCTATCTGGGCAGCGAGGAGATCAAGGGGTTCGGGCAGACGCTGGGCATCGGTCTGTGCGTGAGCATGTTCACGGCCCTGTTCGTCACGCGGCAATACCTCAATGTGATGGTACCGACGAGCCTGGATCGCAAGGAGACCACCCGGTGCTGGATCGGCACGGCGGTGCTGGCCCTGGTGGGCGGGGGGTTCTTCGGTCTGGGCTGGCTGGTCCATCGCGGCAACGCGATCATGCGGGAGGAGTCGGCCCTGCTCGGCGTGGGCAGGTTCCTCCTGATCGTGTTCGCCACCGCCCTGGGTCTGCTGGTGACGATGTGGCTGTTCCGCTCGGCGTACCGCGTGTTCGGGCACCAGCGGGCCAACCGCATGCCGATGCTCAAGTTCCTGACCACGCCGAACGTCGACTGGATGCGCAAATACCGCATCTTCTGGACGATTTCGTGTGTCGTCGTGCTGGGCGGCATGGTGTTCGCCTGGCAGCAGCTCAAGTTCGACCCCAACGCGGTGCTGGACATCGAGTTCATCGGCGGAACGAGCGTGCAGGTAGGGCTGAAGCCCGAGTACCAGGCGATGACCGACGAACAGATCGGGGAACGCATCGCCGGCAGGGGCGCCGCCGATCCGTCGAGTTCGGTGGGCTGGCTGCGGCACATGGCCGACGTCATCGCGGACGCCAAAGTCACCAAGCTGGCCGATCTGGAATACAACATTACGCCGTCAGAACCGCTGACGACCCCGCAGATGGAGGCCCTCCTGTCGACCGGGCTCGGATCGTACATCGCCCGCGGCGGCGTGACGCCGGGCGACACCGGGGTGAACGTGCAGTTCGACTCGGAACGGACCGGGAGTGACCTGCCCGACGCGGCGGCGGTGCAGGCGGAACTCAAGGCGTGCGGTACGTACATGACCCAGACCGCGGACAAGCTGCGCAGCCCAAAGGTGCAGTTGGTCGAAGAGCAGACGAGCGAGGGCACCCGGCGGGCGTTCGAGATCGTGGTCACCGAAAGCAACAAGCAGCTCGTGGCCGAGGCGCTGCTGGCCTCGATGCGGGACTACCTGGAGGTTACCCAGCCGATCGAGGCGAAGCTGGTGCAGGACCCGACCCGGGCGGCGGATGGGTTGTTCCCGATCAAGCAGGGCGACCGCACGGTCGCCGACGTGCTGGGACCCGAGATCGGTGGGATCGCTGGAGGTAACTCGGTCGAGACACACAAGGGAGGCGTTCTGCTGGTGTTCTCGAACGTGCAGCCGCCGGCGACGGAGGCCGACATCAACGACCGGCTCAAGCAGATGCAGTTACAGCCGGACCTGGAAGCCGTGGCGCGGGATCGCGACGTCATCGGCCTGGAGTCTGAGCCGGCGGCGGCCGGCGGGGCGCCGCGATTCAAGCGGTTCGCCATCGCGGTGTCCGACCCGCTGTATCCCTACGTCGAGGACAGCCAGAACGCCGACTGGCGAACGAACCTGGCGGACAAGGAGCTGAAGCTGGCTCAGGCCGCCCTGGCGTCTAGCCGGGCCTTGCAGCGGGTGACACAGTTCGCCCAGCAGGTGGCCGGCGAGGCCGCCATCAAGGCGATCATCGCCATCGTCATCTCGTTGATCGCGATCGCAATTTACGTCTGGGCGCGGTTCGGCTCGGCCGACTTCGGCGTGGCAGGCATCATCGCGCTGTACCATGACGTGGCGGTCACGCTCTCGTGTATCATCGCGGCCCACGCCCTGCACGACACGCCGCTGGGGCGCCTGCTGGGGCTGCACGACTTCCGAGTCGACCTGGCTCTGGTCGCGGCGCTCTTGACGCTCGTCGGATTCTCGATTAACGACACGATCGTCATCTTTGACCGCATCCGCGAGAACCGCGGCCGGTTGGCGACGATCTCGCCCGCTCTCGTCAACCGCAGCGTCAACGAGACGTTGTCGCGGACGATCATCACGTCGTTGACGGTGTTCCTGACCGTTCTGGTGATGTACATCTGGGGCGGCGAGGGCATCCACGGCTTTGCCTTCGCGATGATGATCGGCGTACTGACGGGCTCGTACAGCACGGTGGCGATCGCCCCCCCCTTGATGATGCGACCCAGGATCCTGTGGACCACGGCCATCATTCTGGCCGGGCTGACGCTCATCGGGCTGGCTTCGCTGATCGGCAGGCGGGTCATCAGCTACCCGCTGATGACCGTGCTGGCGCTGCTGGCCGTGTACGGCCTGTACCAGGTCGCCTTGCGATACCGGGGCGAGCGGAACGTGATCATGACGGCGCCGGCCACGTCGGCGGCCGCGGCGCAGTGATTGCCCCTCCCCAAACCCTGGAATCCGATCGGCTGGAAGCTCGCCACGGCGGGCGGGCCGGTCCCACACGGGTTTGGGGATAGGCTCTCATCGCCGAGGCGATGGACGGACTGGTCAGTTCGGTTGAGTGGACGGGGCCGCCGCCGGTGCGGTTTCGCTGGGCAGCGGCGTCGACTCCGCCGGCGGGAGAGGTGAATCCTGCCGGACGAGCCAGTCGGCACCCGACACCCATATGAGCCAGGAAGCCTGGTCGTCGAGCGACACGCAGGGGTTGCCCGCCGCCAGTTCGTCAGCCAACTCGGGCGAGCGGTACCACGGCGGCAGCAGTGCATCCAGTTCGGACATAACGGCCGCCGGCAGGCGTGCGGGCGCCGCCGCTGCCGGTGATGCCGGCCCGGCCGGCTGGCTCGTCGGTTCGCTGACGGGCGCCGGGGCGAGTGCCGCCTCCTCGGTCAGGAGAGGCACCGACGTGGGCGCCGGGGTCAGCGCCCCAGTGAACTCATCCTCTTGTTTTCCGGTCGCGACCGGGGTTGCCGTAGACGCCGCGTCCGCGAAGCCGTCCACGTCGACGCCGGCGTTGAGGGCCTCCACGCAATTGAGGTCGTCGATCCAGGTCACGCCCTCCAGGCAGTCCAGGTGCTCGGCGGAGTCCAAGGGTTCGACGGAGTCCGAGTACTCCGCGGAGTCGAAGTGTTCGGCGGCGTCCGGGTACTCGGCGTACTCCGGGTCATCCGCGCAACTCATTCCCTGCGCCTCGCTCATGTCGTCTGGGCGGACGTGGGCCACCTGCTCGGGAGCGTCGGCCGGTTGGGTCGCCTGGGGTGGCGCGGGCACTTCGGCCTGCGCCTCGGCCGGTTGGGTCGCCTGGAGCGGCGTGGACGCTTCGGCCTGCCCTTCGGCTGGGGGGGCGTTGTCGGGAACGAGCGCCGGCGGCTCGGCCTCCTGGGCGATCTCGGCCTCGGCCTCCTGCTCGGCCGTCAGTTTCTGGTCCGCCTGGCCGAGAACGGCCGACGGCATCCTGGCCAGTTGGTCCCGGGCGGCAACGAGGCCGGCATTGAGCTGGATCGCCTTCTTGTATGCAGAGGCGGCCTCGACCGGCCTGCGCCGGGACTGGTACATCAAGCCGACGTTGTACCAGGCGTCCTCCAGGGGCAGGACGATCTGAAACTGCTTGAGAGCTTCGTCGAACCGATCCTGCTGGGCAAGCGCCGTGCCGAGGTTCACGCGGGCCCGGGCGAACTCGGGGGCCAGCTCGATCGCCCGGGTCAGCTCGACCTCCGCCTCCCTCCACCGCTTGCGCATGATGTAGCTGAACGCCAGGTTGTTGTGCAGGCGGGCATCGTTGGGGTTGATGCGGATGGCCTCGGTGTACGCCTTCTCTGCTTCCGCACCGTTGCCGACGCGGTCGTAGAGGACGCCCAGCCGGTTGAGGAGTTCGGCATCGCCGGCGTTTTCCCGGCGGGCGAACTCGTACTGCTGGATGGCCATGAGCAGCCGCCCCTGGCTCTCGTGGAGCCGGCCGGCCGCGATATAGGTTCCCGCCTCGATCCGCGGCCCCGGAGCTTCCTCTGCCGCCAGATCACGCGACGACCGGTCTGCGGGGGAGGCCGGCCGGCGCTGCTGACCGGGGCCGGTCTGGGAGGGACCGTCCGGATCCTGGCATCCCGGACTCAGTACGACTGCCGTGGCCGCGATGACCGCCGCCGCGATTCGCATCCGTGCGAACATAGGACCGTCACTCCTCTGCACAAATAACTCGGCATCGTGCCGGCGGCCGCACCCATCAGGCCCCACCCGCCGGCGATACGCGACCGTGTCGCGAGAATGCGTCACCTCTGGTTCGTGATAATCCGCATCTGGGATGCCTGGACGGTGCTGTTCGTCGCCGTCAGACCGCGTCGAGACTCGGCGGTCTCGCCCGCCCGCAGATCCTGTCCGCCGGCCGGACCCACGTCGACGCCGAAGTGGTCGGGGCCGACGCCCGCGGAGACCAGGAACTGCTGGATCCGGTCCACGCGCTGGTTGCTCAGTTCCTCACTGTCCTCGACGCCGTCGTAGTGCAACTCGCCGCCGTACACCTTCAGCAGCGTCGCGTATCGTTTGAGCCGCCGAACGCCCACCCCGTTCAGTTCCGTCGAACCCGGAACAAAGTGCGAGGGTGACATGCTCCGCTCCTTGAGCAGAGCCGAGTCGGCCATGCGGACGTAGTTGTCCTGCGTCTGTGAGGGTAGATCGGTCTGGCCCTGCGGAGGAGCGTTCAGTCGTTCCGTCCTCTTCTCGCACCCCCCCAGGATCGACAGACCCGCCAGCAGGCCCGCGACCATCCCGACGTATGCCGCACGCATCCCCATGGCTCGCCATGCTTGCATTGGATCACCTTCCATGATTCGGTGGACTGACTCCGTTTGAGTCCAAATATCGGTCCTCACACGCTCAAGGTTATCGACCAAAACTCAGGTCCGATTCGGTAATTCGGCGGGAGATTTGGCGGGTGAAAACATTCGCTTGCCAATGAAACCGTACGCCATCGGTGATGAGCGTCTCGGGACGGCGCTGCCCCATTACCAGCCGGGATAGACCCTCGAATATGGGACGTTGGTGCCGGGGTGGGCCTACGCTTCCGCCAGGATGGATTCAGCCGCGCGGGCGTTGAGCCAGCCCGACCGGTCGAGCAGGTCCCCGAGCGTGAACCGTGCCCGGATCAGATGGCTGAACTGCACGGCGGCGTGGGCCGAGGCCGCGGGAATCGGCCGGTCGAGGTCGCGGAACCGTCGGGGGGCCCCCGCGCGGGCCAAGGCCGTCGCAATGGCCTCGCTGGGGCGGACATTGCGGCCCAGGAACTCCTCGTATTCACCGGCGCGTTTTTGGGCCGCGAACCGTCTTCGGGCGTCGGCGGCCCTGGCCCAACGGGTGAGCTTCCTCTCGTAGTCGCGCCAAATCTCCGCGGTCATCGCTCCGCTCGGGTCGTACCGGCGGAACATCGACTCGAGCCGCTGGCGCTCACCATCGAGGTTGTCGCCCCCGGTGTCGGAACACAGCCGCTCCAGGTCCAGGTTGGCCCATGCCCGTTCGTAGCCGCGAGCCGACACCAGCGTGGCCGCCCCGACCTGCCCGCCGTGCAGCGCCTGCTCGCGAGCGTCGAACGCCGCCGTCATGTCGAGGAAATGGCTCATCACGTGTTCCCACCCGCTGATCGGTGCCGTCTGGTTGACGACGGACATGGCCATCCCGGCAAGCAGTATCGCTTCGGCCACCGACCGCACGCCGGGTAACCGGCTGGCCGCCACGTCTTCGGCCCGCTCGATCATGTCCTGCTCCGCCCAGGTCAGCAGGCGGCCGGGCACGGTGCTGAACCCATCATCCATGCCGATCTCGTTGGCAAGGTAGTAGTCACCATAAGCCACGCTGCGGGCGATCACGTCGCCGAAGCCGGCCTGGGTCATGATCGGCGGGGCGTCGGCCAACGTCCGCAGGTCGCAGACGACGGCGGACGGCGGGCGTGACGCCAGCGTCCGCTTGACGCCGCTGACCGTCAGCACCGCCAGGGCGGAGGTGTACGCGGTCACACTGGCGGCGGTGGGAAAACAGACGAACTTCACGTCGGCCGCCGGATTCCGTTCGATGGCCAGATGCCGCGCGTACTTGGCGACGTCGGTCAGGCTGCCCGAGCCGACACTGACGACGACCGCATAGGAGGCCAGGCCCGCCGCAAGCTGTTGGGCGGCTTCACGGCTGGGGTGAAGCTCACCGGGACCGTCGGGCAGACGGCGAACATCCAGCGAGACGACCCGGGCCAGGCGGTCAACCACCAGATGCTTCAGATCGTCGGATCCGCGCCTCATCGGCGTGCGGTCGCAGACCAGCAACACCCGACCGCCGCCGGCCATCCTCCGCACGACGTCGGCCAGCGCGTCGAGGGCATCATCCGCGATGACGAGTCGCTCAATGATGATGGGCCTGATGTCCTCGCCGGGGGCGGCCCAGCCTCCCAGACGCTCGTTCACGGCGGTAATGTCCGCAAGATCGATCCGCTCCATGCGTGGAGTGTATCCGATCAGCGTGATTGCTCAAGGCGTCAGAGCCCCGAGCGCCGGCGAGCGGGTTGCCGCAGGCACAGAGCGCCCGCGGCGCCGGAGCGGCCCGTCGCTGGCGCTCCGGGCTCTGATAAGACTGATCGACCATCTCGTCCAAAACCGTCACGGTGCCTGGTTGGCGGGCGGCGGAGGCACCGGCCGCATCCCAAGCACTTGCAGGCGCCGTTCGGCCAGCAACTCGTCGTTGGCATGGATCTGGACGCGATACTCGCCGGGATGAGGGAGGGTCAGGTTGCGGATGCCGAAGTTGATCTCGGCCACCACGCGGGGGTCAGCAAACTGGATCGTGCCCTCCTGCGTGAACAACGTCTGCGGCTCTTCCTCCAGGCTCACCAGCGACAGCCGGAGGCGGGTCTTGCCGTGCCCGTCGGTCAGGGCCACGTGGATGGCCAGACCCGGATGCACCACGGGAAAGCTGCGGGCCGTGATCGTCGAGAACGTGCCCAGCAGCGTGCACTTCTTGGTGGCGGGGTCCTGGTGGATGGCGTCACAGATGACCATCGCCAGCACCACCGGCCCGGGCGGACCCAGTTTCTCTTCCGGCATGGCGGACTCCTCGGCCCCACCGCCATCCTACGCGCCAGCGGGTCCGATGTCACCTGCCGGTATGATCTCGGTGTGACGGTTGTGTAGCGCGAACGAGCCGCGGGCTTTTAGCCCGCGCGGCCAACCGGCACCCAGCACGCCCCCCCTCCGCGGATCGCAAGCTAATCCAGACTGAGGAATTCCTTCATGTACTGGTCGTAGGTCTCGGCGTGGCGGGGGTCGGCGAAGTTGAGCCGCAGCTCGTTGATGACCTTGGTGCCCATCGGGATCCACTCCCGCCAGCAGGCCTGACAGACCTCGGCCCAGACGCGTTCGCCGAGCAGCCCCTTGAACGGGCGTTCGGTCATTTTCGGCGCGACCTGGCCGCAGCGCCGGCAGGTGATGGTCGGGCCGCTGCCGGCCGGGGTCGTGACGGTCGATGCCGCAGCACCCGCGTCCGCCGGCGGGGGAACGCCCAGCGACTCCATCAGTGCGGCCATGTCCTTGCGCGGCATCATGTCGCCGCGGCTGGTCGCCACGTCGTAGCCCTGGCGGAGGGTTGCGATCGCTCCGTCTCGGTCGCCGGCGCCCTTCTGGGCGAGGGCCAGCAGGTAGTAGGCCCGCGAGTTTTGCGGCGACAGCTCGACCGTCCGCCGCAGCGGCGAAACCGCCTGGCGGTAATCACCGATCTCGATGTACGTCTTGCCCAGACTGAAATGGCCCAATTCGTTGTCGGGGTCGGACTCGGTCATCTTCTTGAACTGCGCGATCCGTGGGTCGTCCATACTCGGTCTCCGTCGGCTTTACGCCGGTGTTCCCAGCCCATCGAGGTCATCGAAACGCGGTTCGTCGTCTGGGACTATAGGTGCGACGGCCGGTTCATTTCAAGTCGCCGGGGAACGCGACGGCGTCGTCGCCACTACGCACCCGAGCAAGCGATCCACCGCCGACTCGGCCGATCGGACGCAATCGGGCACGCCGACGCCGCCGAACGCGTTGCCGGCGACGGCGAGGCCCGGCCAGCGGGCCAGCTTGGCCTCGATCCGTCGCACGTGGTCGAGGTGCCCCACGGGGTACTGCGGCATCGACGCCGGCCAGCGGTGGGTTTCGATGAGTTTGGGTCCGCCCCGCAGGCCCACGAGGTCGCGCAGGTCGGTCAGCACGGCCTGGCGCAACTCGTCATCGTTCAGGTCGTACACCTGCGGCTGCATCGCCCCGCCGAGGAAGGCCCGCACCAGCAGCGTGCCTTCGGGCGCTCGGCCGGGGAATTTGATGCTGCTGAACGTGGCCGCGATCATTGTGCGCCGCTCGACCACGGGCACCACGAACCCGAACCCGTCGGGAGCCCGCGGCACCTGGGCGGCGTCGAAGGCCAGGGTCATCGTCGCCGACGAGGCGCAGCGGATCGACGCCAGATCATCCGCGATGGATGAATCCACCTGCCGGATCAACCGGGCCGATACGTGGGCCGGGCAAGCGAGAACGACGGCGTCGGCTTCTTCGATTGGGCCGTCCGCCAGCTCGACGCACCAACTTGTGGGGCCGCGCGACACCCGACTGACCGCTGCCCCCGTGCGGATTACTCCCGCGGGCAGCCGCGATGCCAGGGCGTCGATCAACGTCACCATCCCCCGGCGGAACGACATGAACATGCTGTAGCGGGCGCCGCTGTCGCCGCGCTCGGCCGCGGAGGCGGCCTTGCGACCCTTCACCATGCCCCAGATGACGCTGCGGTACTTGGCCTCCATCTCGAGGAACCGCGGCATGGTTGTCCGCAAGCTCAGGTACTCCGGGTCGGCGGTGTAGATACCCCCCACCAGCGGCTGAGCGACACGATCGAGCGATTCGCGGCCGAACCGCCGTCGCACGAACGACGCCAGGCTCTCGTCGCCGTCCGTCCCGTGGTGCTTGCGGGGCAACACCAGGTCCAGACCCATGCGCAGCTTGCCCGGCCAGGAAAACAGCCGGCTGGTCACGAACGGCCAAATCCGCGACGGGGCGAGCAGCAGAAAACCCTCGGGAATCGGGTACATTTCTCCGTCGCGGACCACGAACGTCCGCCGGCACGCCGGATTGGTGGGGATCAGTTCGCCCTCGATGCCGATCCGTCTGCACAGGGCGAGGGCCCACGGCTTCTGCGTGATGAAGGAGTCCGGACCACCCTCGATCAGACAGCCGTCGCGGACGGTGGTGACGATCGTCCCGCCCAGCCGCGGATTGGCCTCCAGCAGCGATACGTCGATGTGCTGGCCGGTCCGGTTCGTCACCTCGACGACGCGATGCGCCGCCGCTAGGCCCGTCACCCCCCCGCCAACAACGATCACCCGCTTGGATTTCTTCTCCGCCGGTTCCGACATGCGCACTCCATGCTCAGCGCTGACTCTGTTCGTGAACGAAATCGACCAGGCCCAGCACGTGGTCGACCGGCGTGCCGGGGAGGATGCCGTGACCGAGGTTGAAGATGTGGCC
>JACQVT010000756.1 GCA_016209665.1 Planctomycetota bacterium
GACCGGCAAGATGCCGGTCCCACACCATCACGCCCGCAGTTGCTCGAACTTCTTGTAGGGGCCGTCCCACCGCTGCGTGTCGGCGGGCTGGTACACGACCACGTCGAACGACCGGCGGACGAGGTCGCGGGCCTCCCAGATGTCCTTGAGGACGCCGGTGGCCACCGCCTGTACGGCCACGTTGCCCGCCGCCGTCGCCTCGATCGGGCCGGCCACCACGGTGCAGCCCGTCGCGTCGGCTGCCCACTGGCACAGGTGCGTGTTCTGCGTGCCGCCGCCGACGATGTGGATGACCTCGGCCCGGCTCCCCGTGCACTCCTCGATCCGCCGCAGCGTCTGGCGGTAGGTCATGGCCAGCGATTCCAGGCACGCCCGCACGAACTCGCCCGGCGTACTCGGCACCGGCTGGCCGGTCTTCGTGCAGTACGCGGCGATGCGGCTGGGCATGTCGCCCGGGGCCAGGAACGATGCATCGTCCGGATCGACGAGGGCGAGGAACGGCTTGGCCGCCGCCGCCATGTCGGTGAGTTGGCCATAGCTGTACTCCTGCCCCGCCCGCTGCCAGGTCCGTCGGCATTCCTGCACCAGCCACAGGCCCATGATGTTCTTGAGGAACCGGTACGTGCCGTTGACCCCGCCCTCGTTGGTGAAGTTGTACTTGTACGACGCCTCGGTGATGATCGGCTTGGGCACCTCCATGCCCATCAGCGACCATGTACCCGAGCTGAGGAACGCCCAGCCCTTGTCGCGGGCGGCGGGCACCGCCGCCACCGCCGCCCCCGTGTCGTGCTGGGCCGGGGCGATCAGCGGCACGTCGCCGACCGCCAGTTCCTCGGCGATATCCTTGCGCAGGGGCCCGAGCACCGTGCCCGAGGCCACGATCTCGGGGAAGATCCTCGTCGGCACGCCCAGCCGCCCGATCAGGTCGGCCGCCCAGCGGTTCGTCCGCGGGTTGTAGGCCTGCGTCGTGGTGGCGTTGCTGAACTCGACGCACTTGCGGCCCGTGAACCAGAAGTTGAACAGGTCGGGCATCATCAGCATCGTCTCGGCCGCGTCGAGCAGCACCGAGTTGCCCAGCTTCATGGCCAGCAATTGGAAAATGGTGTTGAACTGCATGAACTGGATGCCCGTCTGGTCGAAGATCTCCTTTTTGGGCACGATGCCGTATGCCCTGTCGAGGATGCCGTTGGTCCGGGCGTCGCGGTAGTGGAACGGGTTGCCGAGCAGCACATCCCCACGGCCCAGCAGGCCGAAGTCGACGCCCCAGGTGTCGATGCCGACACCCTTGAGGCCGCCCGCCTGGCGGCCCGCGATGGCCACACCCGCCTTCATCTCGGTCCACAGGCGGAGCACGTCCCAGTGCAGCTCATCGCCCGTCCGTACCGGCCCGTTGGGGAACCGGTGCAGCTCGTTCAGCTCGAGCTTGCTGTCGGTGATCGAGCCCAGCACAACCCGCCCCGACTCGGCTCCCAGATCAATCGCCGCAAAATTCGCCGCCTTACCCATGTTTCACCCCTCATCAGCACACTGGAACCAAGGTTGATGGCCGCAAAAAGGCGCAGAACACGCAAGAAAGCTACGAACTTCGGCTTCTGTTTTGCACAGCTATCCCGCAGAATCTTCCCACGGCGCGCAAATTCTTGGCGCCCGAGATCGTAACCGTCGCTCAACGCTTGGGTTGCGGGCGAAGCCCGCGCCAAGGTTTTTGCGACTTTCCCACCTTTCCACTCTCCTCTTGCTCGCGCAGCCACGCGATCGTGTTCTTCACGCCTTCCTGGTAGCTGACCGTTGACTTCCAGCCGAGGTCGCGGCGGGCCTTTTCGGCGCTGAAGTAGCAGCGGCGGCCCATGAGCCAGACGGCGTAACGGGTAATGAGCGGGGGCTTCTTGCGCCGCAAGGCGTGGCCGATGCATTCGAGCCCGAACGCGAGGTTGTAGGCCACCCGATAGGGGATGTGCCGCGTCACCGGCGGAGCGCCCAGCTCGCGGGCGAGGAGGTTCATCCACTCCTGCTGGCGCATTTCTCCGTCGTTGCAGCAGTTGTACGACTCGCCGACGGCCTGAGGCGAGTCGGCGGCGAGGATCGCCGCTTCGGCCACGTTGCCGGCATGAACGACGTTGAGGCGGTTCTGCCCATCGCCGAGAATTCGCGTCTTACCCTGTCGCAACATCCGGGCCAGTCGGAAGATGGTCGCCCGGTCGCGCGGGCCGTAGAGCCAACTGGGCCGGATCACGGTCAGCTTGATCCTGCCCGACTTGTGCATGTCCCACAGCATCCGCTCGGCCTCGACCTTGGCCCGGCTGTAGTAGCTCCACTTGTGCAGGTTGACGCCCAGCGGCGCGGTCTCGTCGAGCACCAGCCCCTCCCTGTTGGGATGCCCGTGGGCGCTGATCGAGCTGATGTGCACGAACCGCTCGCAGCCGGCGGCGATCGCGGCCTCGGCCAGGTTCCGCGTGCCGTCGATCGTGTAGCGGACGAACTCCTCCCACGGCCCCCAGTCGCCGACGCGGGCCGCGGCGTGGTAGGCGGTCCTGACGCCGGCCATCGCCTTGGCGAGCGATGCTGGGTCGTTGAGATCGCCCTCGGCGAACTCGACCTGCTGCGTGCTCAGCCAACCGCGGTCGCTCCCGCCCCGCACGAGCACCCGCACGGGCCGATTCCGCAGCCGCAACTGCTCGACAAGGTGGCTGCCCAGAAGTCCCGTCGCACCGGTTACCAGATTCATGTTGTCTCCGCCTCCGCCCATCGGAGGCTGTCAGCGCTTGCGGGTTGTGAACCGAAGGCCATAGCCGCGAAAAGGCACAAGAAGCACAAAAAGAAACAGGCCACAGTCGCAGCTACCGGCGGTGATCCGGCGGTTGCCTTTGCCTCTTCGTGGCTGGATCCGTTCGCTGTAGCGACCGCGTAGACTGCTTGCCGGCAACCGTGGCGAGAGAGCAGGCGCACGGCTTCCGGGATGCAATCCACGGCAGGCGGCTAAGTTATGGGGCATCGCGGGGAGCGTCAAGCACCACCGCCGGCGCCGCGACGTCTCCGGTCCGTCACCGTTTGGGCGCTCCTGAGGAGGTCATAATTTCAGAGCCCGGAGGGCAGGTGACGGGTCGCTCCGACGTGCACGCCCCCAAGTGGAAAGGTGGCAACCCACTCGCTTGCGCTCGGGGCTCTGACATAACCCCAACCCACTCGCTTGCGCTCGGGGCTCTGACATGCCCCCAACC
>JACQVT010000749.1 GCA_016209665.1 Planctomycetota bacterium
GCCCAGGGCGTAAGCCCTGGGGACGCGAGCCGCGCGATCCACCCGTATCCCCTCTTTCTCTCTGAGGGCGGCTTCGCCGCCCTCAGAGAGAAAGAGTTTGCTATATGGTGCCTATGTCCCGAGGGCTTGCGCCCTCGGCTTGTGACCGTCGCCCCTGCGGGGCTGACCCAGTCACGGTCTCAAGGCGGCTTAGAGTGCATCCTAAAACCCGTGTGGGACCGGCTTCCAGCCGGTCGGTTTTCAGGGTTTTAGGATGCACAGTTAAACACGCATCGGTCTGTTCGGCCGCTGCGCTTCGTGCTGGTGGCATCGTCCCGCCGATGTCCCTATTCGGGGTCATTCAATTCGCGATCTCCTCCGGCGCCGAGATCGTCACCGCCGCCTCCTGGTTGAGCAGCCCCGCCAGCCGCCCGATTTCCCACCGCCAGTTGTCGATGTTCGGGGCGATCGGATGCTGTCGGCCGCGCCGCCAGTCGCCGATGATCCACCATCGCAGGCGGCCGTCAGACGACGGGCGACATTGCATCCGGCGGTCCTCCGGCGCATCCACCATCTTCACCACCGCCGCCGGCGGCGCGATCACCGCCATGCCAATGTCGCCGATGACCTCCTGCTGCCAGCCCCACGAGCCGAAGGCTCCGGCTTTCTCATCCGCAAACGTGTTTTCTCGCGGCAGCTTGACCAGACCCGGAGCCAGGATAACCTCGCTGCCGCCGCCGGTCACGCTCGCCCGGATTTCAGTCTCCTGCCGCCCGGCATAGATGATACAGACCATCCGGACCGTCAGGCTCGGATCGTCGGGCACGATGTTGCTCGCGGCGAAATCCACCGCCGCCCGCACCGGTCCCTTGACCAGTTGCCGCTTGACGAACCTCACCTCGCCCTCGCCGGCCGGGTTGTACGCCCGCCATTCCTGCTCGCCGCGATACAGCGTCACCCCGCCCAGCCCCGCCGCCCCGCCCACGTGCAGCGCGTCGATGCCCCATTCGACCTCGTCGTGGTAACTCTTGTTGCCGATGTCGTCGTAGATGAGCCGGTCGGTCTTCTTCCCGAAGAAGTCGAACTGCCCCCAGTACGCCCGGTAGGCGCAGCGCTGCGACTCCCATCCGATGTTGGGCGGCACCCAGTCCTCCGCCGTCCCCGTCCGCCGGGGGAACGCCGTGTCGGCTTGGCCTGTGTGGGACCGGCTTCCAGCCAGTCCGGTTTCCGGCTGCCCGGAGGGCCCACCATCGGCTGGGGAGTAGTAGAGGTAGTACGTCGCTCCCACGTCCGCCGGCACGTCGGCCATGAAGCACAGCTCCGGCCCGACGCTCGCATCCACCTCGTCAACCTGGTGCGGCACCGGCCGCCATTCGAGCCACCGGCCCGGCGCAACCACTGTGCAGTGGTCCGGATTGAAATCCGCCGCCGACTTGCGGATCTGGCTCAGCCGGATGACCACCGGCCAGTTGATCCGCGTCCGGCTAGCGTGGTTGCCGATCCGCAGCTCGATTCGCCGCGTGAACGAGCCGAACGCCCTGGTATCCGGCAGGCGGGCCGACGTCGCGATTCTTTTGATCAGCATGTCCGCCGCCATCGCGTAGTTGCCCTGGCTGTAGGTCTCCTCCAGCGCCGCCCACGCCGGATTGGCGCCGAACTTCTTTTTCAGCCCCGCCATCGCCCGGTCGCGAATGAGGTCGGCGTACAGCCGCGCGCCGCCCGGCGCGGTCCGCATGTACTCGCCCAGGCGCGTCTGTGGCATCCACGACACCAGGTCCCGCGCGAAGAACGCCGCCACCGGGTCCGCCTCCGCCTCGGGCATCGCCGCCCGCGCTGCGTCGATGAACGACTGGCTCTCCTCGAGGACCTTCGGCAGCGTGCCCTTGTAGAACGGCATCAGCTTGCGCCACTCCAGATCGACCCGCAGGGCCCGGCGGGGGTTCATCTTCCAGTCGAAGTCGACCTCACCGTCGCCGTCCACGTCGATCAGCCGCCGATCGAACAGCCCGTCGCCGTCGTCGTCGACGTACCGGTAGGTCGCGTCGACTTTGCCGTCGAGGTCGTAGTCCACGTGCAGCCAGCCCTCGCTCGCCCCCCGCAGGTGCAGCTTGCGGTCCGCGGGATCGTAATACAGCGCCAACGCGGCGCGACTCGCGAGGCGAGCCGGGCCGTCCTCGGCCCGGTGGTCCTGCGCCCGCGTGATGATCTCATTCCGCTTATTGAGCGTGCTGCACGGCGGCCCGCCCACCTGCGGGAAATCCTTGTTGCCGTGGGCGATCACGCCCTCCCACCGCTCGTGCGGGTCGCGCTTGACGTCCTGCTCGGTGTTGGCGTTCATCTCGTCCCAGGTCAGCAGAACCTTCGCCCAGGCCGACTCGCCGGCAAACCGCAGGGCCCGGTCCCGCCGCAGCCAGCCCTGCGTGGGCAGACCGCGAAGGGTCGTGCTCGCCAGGTCGTCCGGGGCCAGCGTCACCGGCTTGCCGTCCTCCGCCACGGCCGTGATCGAGAAATCGTAATCGTGCGTGCGGTCGCCGTAGGCGTCGTCGTCGGCGTCGAAACTCCAGCGGACCGACCGCACCTTGTCCGCCTGCCCCTCGACCCGCAGCACCTCCTCGCTGCAGCGGTCCTTGTCGTGGTCGTAAAACAGAAACGGATTCTCGTATGCGCTCAGCCATTCCGTGCTGTCGAGGTGCAGGCCGAACGCCACAAACGACTCATCCCCGCTGAAATGGCACCGATACTGACACGTCGCCTGCGTGTAGTTGTAGTCGATGTCGTACCACAGCAGGTTGTCGTCGCCGTCGTCCCGGCCCCACCAGACCCGCAGCACGTCCTCGCCGAAGAACGGATGACGCGGCATGTAAAAGTAAAACGCCATCTCGTCCACGTCGTTGTCGTGGTCGTTGTCCTGGTAGTCCAGCACCACGTCGACCGTTCCGTCGGCCCGGTAGTCGACCACGTACAGATCGCTGTCCAGGTCCGGCCCCTGGTGGGCGTCCAGGTCGCCGTCCTCGTCGATCGCCCGCACCAACAGCGGCTGGACGCCCTTCGTGTGCCGGGGGTTGGTGTCGATGTACCAGACCTCGTCGTTCTTGCCGTCCCCGTCTCGGTCGACGAAGATCCGCTCGCCAGGCTTGGCCGCCTTGACCTTGGCGATCATCGCCGGATCAAGCCTGGCGTAATCCCCAAACACCTTCTGAAACAACGCCTGACTTTTCTGTGTGGGACCGGCATCCGTCCGTGTGGCACCAGGTCTTGTCTGTGTGGGACCGGCATCTTGCCGGTCAATCTGTGTGAGACCGGCTTCCAGCCGGTCCTCTGCCCCGACCGCCGCTGACCAGGCACAAAACTGAACCGCCAGGACGCCAAGAACGCCAAGAAGACAATCAAATGAACCGCAGAGACGCAGAGGGCACGGAGAAGACAGGAGCCCTGACACATCGAAGCC
>JACQVT010000750.1 GCA_016209665.1 Planctomycetota bacterium
GCGTTGGGGAAGGGGGCGTTGGCCAATACCGGCCGCTCCCTACGGTCGCGGTTCGGAAAGGGCTTCCCATGTGCCCTTGGAATGTGGTTGCCCCGACAGTACGTTTATTGCACAATAAGCTCGACGGAAGACCAGGGTGGGGGTTCCTGATGGGGACCGTGGTGAACGAGATGGATCGACGCGGCCGGCCGGCGTCCGCCGCCCGGCGGATACGGCTGCGGTGCGCGCCGCGCATTCTCGCGCTCCTCCCGCTCGTGATCGGCGCCGGCGGGATCGCCTGGGGGCAGGCGGCGGCGGAAGACCTTCGAGCGGATCTCCCGGGCAAGACAGTCCGGTCGCTCAAGGTCTTCGGCGAGGACGACCGGACACTCGTCGGCGATACCACCCGGTTTCCCTGGTCCGCCATCGGCCTGCTGGAGGCGCGCTGGTACACCACGGGACCGCTCTACCAGGTGAGCAGCGGCACGGGAGCCCTCATCGGCAGGAGTGTCGTGCTGACCGCCGGCCATTGCATCTACGATCCCGATCGCGGCTGGGCTGACCAAGTCATCTTCATCCCCGGCAAGAACGGCGACGACGAGCCGTTCGGACGCGCCTACTCCACGCACACGGTTTCCCAGCGGGCCTGGGTCGAGGATCAGGATGCCCGCTACGACCTCGCGATGATCGTGCTCGACGAACCTCTCGGCGAGCAGACCGGTCACATGGAAATCGCGGTCCAGCCGACGTCGTTCTTTATCAACCGCAACCTGAACACCGCCGGCTATCCCGGCGAGGAGCGGCCCGCGGGCTACCAATACCTCAGTTCCGGGCCTGCCATCGACGTGCAGGACGGTCTCATCCGCGACACGATGGATTCCGAGCCCGGGCAGAGCGGCTCGCCCGTCTGGTACTATGAGCCCGAGGGCGAGGTCCGCCGGCTCGTCGGCGTTCTCAGCGGCAGCCGCGAGGTGGTGTCCGACGGCCAGGTGGTCGACTCCTACAATGTGGCGGTCCACATCGACGCGACGTTCGCCGGCTGGATCAACGACACGCTCGCCAAGTACGACAACGACACGCAGCCGGTTTCCGTGACCACCACGCATACCACGACGCCCACGACCGACCCACCCCCGCTCTGCGGCAGCGGGGCAGCGCTGGCGGCCGTGCCGCCGATGCTGCTGCTGTTCGTCCGCCGCCGTCGGTGAGTTCTCATCGCTACGCTACGCCCACGGTCAGGAGCGCCGGCATCCAGAAGCTGAACTTGCGGCGGCGGATCTCGCGGAACCCGGCCTGGACGAAGTATTCGTGGATCTTGGACCACGGGGCGTGGTGGACCTCCTTCTCGACGTGGCCGATGATCACGTCGAAGGCGATCCACCCGATGATGTTGTCGCGGAAGCCGTCGATGAGCATCAGCCGTCCGTCCGGTCGGAGCACGCGTCGCATCTCGTGGACGACCTGCTGCTGGTGCGGATAGTGATGGAACGAGTTGCTGCACGTGACCGCGTCGAACGAGGCGTCGGCGAACGGCAGGTGTTGGGAGTCGGCGTTGACGTAGCGCAGGCGGTCGGCGGCGCCGGCGGCGTGGGCCTTGGTCGAGGCGACGCGGCACATGGCCTCGGCGTAGTCTAGGCCGACGATTCGGGCGGGCAGGGGGGAGGCGGCCAGCATGGCGTCGAAGGTGCCCGTGCCGCAGCCGATGTCGAGCAGGTCGAAGGGCCCGTCCTCGCGGCCCCGCCAGGCTTGCAGCTCCTCGAGGAACATGCGATACGACGGCTGAAACAAAAACCGGTTGAGCAGTGAATGGTCGTACGTACCAGCCCAGGCTTCAAACTGGTTTTTGGCCCGGGATTTCATGGAGTGTCGGCTGTGCATGTCCGCAGATTACTGCAAGCCCGTCCCGCGGACAACCACGTTGTCCGGGCAGAGTTCCGGTCGGGTCCGTGGCAGTTTGGGCGGCGAGAACGAGGGAGTGGTTTCAGAGCCCAAAGCGTAAGCGACGGGTTGCCCCGACAAACACAGGCCCAATGTAGTCGCGGCAACCCGCTCGCTTGCGCTCGGGGCTCTGACTTGCATCGCCGATGCCATCACGCGCCATGTTGATTGGAACGCGGCGATTGCGTCGAGTCAGCGTGCGCATACAATGCCCCCATGGCCGACGAGGGTGTCGAGCAACCAGGTGTGGGTGACCCAGACGTTGCGGCCGGCGGAGGCCGAGCCATTCCGTGGTCGTCGGTGGGGCTGTTGATCATGGCGGCCGCGATCTGCTGGACCGGCAGCCGGCTGCTGCCGGCATTGCCGCCGACCGTCGTCGCCGCCGATTCCGCCGAGAACTGGCTCCAGTTCGGCGAACGCTGCGTGCGGGACACGCTTGGGGTGTGCTGCGTCCTGTTCGTCGCCCTTGCGGCGGCCGTATTCGTCCCTTCCGTCGGTCTGTTTCTGGAGCGCCTGGTTCTTCGCAGCTCGCTGCGGTGGTTCCTGGCCGTGAACATCGCTGTGTCCGTGGTGTCGTCGGCGTGGTTCGCCTACGTGGTCATGAACCACATGACGCACATCCCGGACGAGACCTCGATGCTCTTCCAGGCCCAGATCCTCGCGTCGGGGCGGTTGTATGCGAAGTCTCCGCCGATACCCGAGGCGTTCGACTTCGAGTTCATCATCACCGACCCCCCGAAGTGGTACGGCAAGTACTTCATCGGGCAGTCGCTGTTCCTGGTGCCCGGGGTTTGGCTGGGCCTGCCGTGGCTGATGCATCCGCTGCTGATCGGCGGGTGCGTCTGGCTGACGTTCATCATGGGGCGGACGTTCTTGAACGAGAAGATCGCCCGCGCGGCCACGGTGATCATGACCTTCTCGCCGATGCGGTTGTACCTCGGCGGGACCATGATGGGTCACGCCAGCTCGCTGGTGATGCTCGCGATCTTCGCCTTGGCGGTGTTCCGCGTCGTGCGCGAGCCGCGGCGCTGGGGCTGGGGGCTCGCCGGGGGGTTCTTCGTGGGTATGGCGTTCAATGCCCGGCCGCTGACCGCGGTGGGCATGGCCCTGGCGATCCTGATCGTGGTGATCGTCTGTTTCCCCTGGCGGCGATTTGACTGGCGAACGGCGGCGGCGTTCGCGGTCGGCTTCGGCTTTTGGATCGGCGTGTTCCTGGCCTACAACAAGGCGCTGACCGGCGATCCGCTGCTGACGCCGTTCAACAAGTGGTCGCGGCACGACCGCGTCGGCTTCGGCAGCGACGTGGGACTGGAATACTGGCTCGACACCGACAAGGGGCACTCGCTGCGGCGGGGGCTGCTGCGGGACTCCTACTACAACCTCGACGCCCTGGGGCCCAGCCTGACCGGCTGGGGGCAGGTGACGCTGCCTTTGTTGGTGCTGCCGCTGTTCGTGCGGCGGTGGCGATGGAAGGGGCTGATCCTGCTGGCGGCCTGGCTGGGGCTGGTGGGGATCCACGTGCTGCACGTTTCGAGCGGCGTGCTCATGGGACAGCCGCGCTACTGGTCGGAGGCGATGCCGATGCTGCTGCTGCTGGTGGCCATCTCGGCCGCGATCGTGCGGGCGGCGCTGCCCCGAGTGTGCCGCTACCTGGGCTTGCTGCCCGCCGTCCGCACCGGGCGGTCGGCGGCGTGGCTTGTCGGAGGGGCGCTGACGCTGGCGACGTTCTACGTGGGGCACTGGCCCCTGATCGATGTCTGCCGCGGCTGGACGTTCGGCCACAAGGTTACCGTCCGGGATCTGGCGGAGTCCCGGGGCCTTACCGATGCGATCGTCTTCGTCAAGACGGGCCACTACCGGACGCAACTGCACGGCGGTGTGATCGACCTGTATCCGACCACGTTCATTCTGAACAAGCCCGACCTGTCGACCCCCATCATCTTCGCCCGCGACCTCGGCCCGGCGACCAACGCCCAACTGCTCAAGCACTTCCCGAACCGCCAGGCCTACTGGCTCGATCCCCGGCAGGGGGAAGAGATGGATTTCATCCCGCTCTCGAGGGTCCAGACGCTGCCCGCCGGATAGGCCGCAGCGCGAGGGGACACATTCGCCACCAGCAGGACTTCACCGCCTGGCACCGCACTCGCACGGGTACCGGGGGGAATCGGCGATCCGGCCTGTGACTGAGGACTCGCGTTCGGGTTGGGCACGCACGTCCGTCTCACGGGCCATTCTTCCCCTCGGTGATGGCTCCCTTCCATCTGGCGGGCCGGTAACATACAATCATGGTGAGGTGGCGCGTATGCCAGTCGTGAGCATTCCAGACGACATTCTCAAGGAGGCCGGCTCGAGCGAGCACGAGGCCGTGGTCGAGTTCGCCTGTCGCTTGTTTGACGCGGGAAAACTGACGCTGTGGTCCGCGGCAAGATTCGCCGGGCTAGATCGCAACGGAATGGAAGACGCCCTGCTGGCACGCAAGATTGCCATTTACCGACCGCAAGCGAGCGACCTGGCTGAAGACCTAGCAACGCTCGAGCACCTGGGGCTGTAGTCTTGTCCATCGTTGTGAGTGCCAGCCAGCTCCGCGCCGACATTTTGCGGCAAGCTGGGGAATAGAACCTTGTGTGAACACCCGGCTGCGGCTCCGCTCTGGCGTCCGCGGATTGGGGCTTGGAGGGGATGACGTTCGGTCATCGGCACAAGGCGCCTGAAGCCGCCCAGATTGAACTGCGTCCTCTTACTCGCCTCCTTTACGTGGGGAATTCGAAGCGTCAGGTCCGGTCCTGTCTCTGCTTGACGGCGGCGATGACTTCCTCATCGTCAACGGAATCCAGCCACTGGTGCCGTTCCTTGCTGTAGTCGCCGCGCCCGGCGTCGTACTGCCGGAGGAAGCGGGTCGTGCCAGCCGGGCCGAGACGATCGAGTAAGGCCTGAAAGCCCTCTCGCCGTATCTCCGGCTGGGTCGTGGTTCTAACGTTTGCGGTCTTGCGGTTCATGATATATGCGCGTTGACAATCGGTGGGGGGTGGGGGAGAATCGCACGCTGGGGTTGTGACCTCGTTGAGTTCAGTCGGCATGCCCAAGCGCAACATCATCTGGATTCTGGTCGCGGGCGTGGTCGCCTTGTTGTTGTGGAAGGTTCCGGAAGGGGCCGTGCGCCGGGACGCGCTGTACACGCAGTTCAGCCCGCTGCTGGACGTGCGGGTGCAGGTGCTCAAGCATTACGTCGAGCCCGTCGCGGACGAGCAGCTCCTGAAGGGCGCGATCGACGGGATGCTCAACCACCTCGATCCGTACTGCGCCTACTTCAGCCAGCGGGAATACGAGCAGTTCAACAAGCAGGCCAAGGGGCAGTTTTACGGCATTGGGATCGAGGTCACGCGGCTGCCGAGCGAGGGACTGCTGATCGTCAGCCCCATCGAGGGCAGCCCGGCGTTTCACGCGGGCCTGCGGGCGGGGGATCACATCACGGCGATCGACGGCGTCAAGACCGACCACATGCCGCTGGACAAGGGCGTCGAGATGATCTCGGGCAGCCCGGGCACGAGCGTGCGGCTCACGGTGATGAGGCCGAGCACGGAGGAGACGTTCGACAAGACGATCACGCGGGGGCTGATCACCGTTCGCACGGTGCGCGGATGGGCCCGCGACGGCGACTGGCAGTGGGACTACCTGATCGACCCGGAGCGGCGGATCGGTTATGTGCGGATTTCCCGCTTCGAGGGCCAGACGGCCGAGCAGTTCGACGAGGTCGTCCGGGACCTGCTGGCCCGGCATCGCACGCGCGGGCTGGTGCTGGAC
>JACQVT010000790.1 GCA_016209665.1 Planctomycetota bacterium
ACACCTTTGGCGGCAACCCGATCTCGATGGCCGCCGGTCTGGCGACGCTGGAGGTCATCGACGGCGAACACATCCAGGAAAACGCCCGGCTCGTCGGCGATTATCTGAAGGATCGGCTGCTCGCCCTGCAGGAGCGCCATCCGCTGATCGGGGAGGTCCGCGGTCTGGGCCTGTTGATCGGCGTGGAAATGGTGCGCGACCGAGCGAGCAAGGAGCCGGCGACCGGCGAGGCGGCCGAGCTGGTGGAACTGGCCAAGGATCGCGGCCTGCTCCTCGGCAAAGCGGGGTTGGCCGCCAACGTCCTGCGGCTCACGCCGCCGATGTGCGTGTCGCGTGCCGACGCCGACTTCATCGCTGAGTGCCTCGACGAGGTGCTGACCGTCTGTGAGCAAGCGGGCCCGGCCGCGCTGCCCGCCGGATCGCACCGCTATTCATAATCCCGCAGCGACCCGTCGTGTCCGAACCGCAGACCCACGAACGTCATTCCCAGCATCGGGTGAAGCTCGGCGCAGTGCACCACGCGAGTGGGCAGCCACAGCGTGCCGGCATAGTGGGTCCAAAGGCCGAGGATGAGCGGCTGGCCGGATTGCCAGTCTGCCTGAACCACCGGGTTGGAGCGCTCGGCCGGCAAGGCCGGATCGGTTCTGACCGCCAAGCGGGCTCCACCAATCGAGATGTCCGTGATGTCCATGGTCCCGAGCCGGTAGCCGTCGGCGGTCGGGATGGCCAGGTGTACTTCGCCCTCGACCTCTTGCCGGTAATGCCGGCGGCGTGGCTCCATCCGCACTCGGGTCTCAGGCGGCGCCGGCAAGGTCTGGATCAGCCGGCTGATTTCCTGCTCCATGCTCAGGCCGAACAGTCCCCACGAGTACTTCGCGAGGTGGTATCGACGGAGGGCCTGCTGGATTTCGCGGCCGGCCTGCTGGGGGGTCAACTCGTCGGCCCCACTCACGCGCTGGACAGGTTGTGAGGCCCGCTCGTCGTCGGCGCGGGCCGGCGGTTCGCCGATGCATTGCAGGCCGATCTGGTAGCCGTTGAGCGCCTGCGTGCAGTAGGCACCCTTCATGCGGCCGATCCACGTACCAAGGTCGGTGAACAGCTCGACCTGGCACGGCCGGTTCAACTCAATCAGGCTGGGGCTGACCACCCCGAGACCCCGGTCGCTGATATCACGCGAGCGGGCGGTGATCGCGGGTCCGCTCAGCCGGTCGTGTTCGCCGACCAGCCGGAGGCGCACGGGCAGGACGATGTCGTTTCGGCGGCTGGACCGCTGGTCGCAGCCGGGGGCGTGTGCACCCTCGTGGGTTATCGGTCCCAGCGTGACGATGACTTCGGACAACATTCGCAGGGTGGGTAACTCGGCGTCGCGGGACATAGACTGACTCCCATTGTACCGGGGCCGCACAGTTGTTTTGTACGATGCACAACGACGGTGAGGCAAGCCCTCGCCGCCGGAAAGCGTCGCGCAGTGTTCGCGGCGCTGGATGTTTCCCCTCATTCCGATGGTTACCGGACCGCTCGAGGCCCCGGTTCCGGGGATTTGGTCTCAAACCGCGGTCATGATCTGACGATATAGGAAACGCTATATCCAGACCGGCCCGCGCCGCTCGGGCAACCTGTCGAGACACCGACCAGCGCAGCGGTCCATTGATTGCCGGTCTTGGGAGCGTGGGAGTGGTATTCATGTCGCAGGTGTTGCGCGTCTGTCTGTACAATCGCGAGGTCCAACAGTCACTGCATCAGCCGTTCCAGGAGTTCCCGCACATCCGCGTCGTGGGGCAGGTTACCACGAGCGAGGAGATGCTGGACTGGCTGGGCCGGCTGAGCATCGACGCTGTCGTGGTGAACCTCGACTCGGAGGGGGCCCTGGAGGTTGTCGACCAGGTCCGGACGGTGGCCCCTCGCTGCGGGGTCATCGGCATCAGCAAGAGTACGGATCCGAACGCGATCATCCGGGCCATGCGGGCCGGCTGCAACCAGTACGTCCGTTGGCCGATCGATCCGGCCGACCTGAGGGAAGCCCTCGATCAGATCAGCGCCCAGGTGGCCCCGCGGCTCGGCGGATCGCGGCGCATCTGCGTGATCGGCGCGTCCGGCGGCGCCGGCTCGACGACGGTGGCCTGCAACCTGGCGATGGAGCTGGCCGGCCTCGTGAGCCGCGAGTGCGGGCTGGTGGACCTCAACCTCGAGCTGGGCGACGTCGGCTGCCTGTTCGACACCCAGCCCATCTACTCCGTCGCCGACGTGTGCAAGGACGGGGTCGATCTGGACCGGTCGATGCTCGAGAAGGGCTTCCACAAGTTGCCCTGCAACGTGGCGATCCTCGTCCGGCCGCACCAGTTGGACGAAGCTTACGAGGTGACGGCCGACGGCGTCGTCAACATGCTCAACGAGGCCCGGGGCATGTTCCCGTTCGTCGTGATCGACCTGCCTCGCTCGTTCGACCGCGTGACCGTCGCCGCCCTGACCGAGGCCGACCGCGTGCTCATCGTCACCCAGCTTACCGTGGCCTCGATCCGCAACGCCACCCGCATCCACGAGTGGCTCCGCCGCATGGGCACGCCGGAGAGCGGTATCGGCATCGTGCTCAACCGCGGCACGTCCGCCCTGGGCCACATCACCTCGGACGACGTCGAAGCCCACTTCGGAAAGCCGGTCTTCGCGACCATTCCCAACGATTACCGGCGGGTGCAGTCGTCCCTGGACATCGGATACTCGATCGTCAAGGAGGACCCCCGCAACCCGGTGCAGACGGCCATTCGCGAGATGGCCCGCAAGATCGCCGCCGATCTGCTCCAGCAGGACGAGGGCGAGCGGGAAGCGCAGCCCACGCTGCTCGGGCGGCTGTGGCGCCGTCGGGGCAGTGACAAACCGGCTCCCGCCGCTACCGATACCTGACCGTGTGGATCCACACAGCGCGGGCTGCGTCCGCAACCCAAAGACGCGGAGACGCGGAGACGCGGGGACGCGGAGACGCGGGGACAGACCTCGCCTGATTCGAGGGTTTGCGCGGCGTGCGAGGATTCTGCGGGGTAGTTGTACC
>JACQVT010000791.1 GCA_016209665.1 Planctomycetota bacterium
GAACCAGCACTCGATGGAGGCCGGCCTTGACTGGCACATCGACGAGCACAACGGGCTGGGCTTGGCGACCAATTGGACGTTGGACGGCGACGACGTGGACGAGAACTGGGGCTTCAGCGTCAGCTACGTCTACAGCTTCGATGCGCCGGCCATCGGCAAGCATTGATGGGGTGGTCGCGCAGGCGGCCGGGCCTCGCCTCCGGTGTCTAATATGCGTCATTCATTGAGTGAGATCCGGGGCAGGTGTCCGCTTGCCGGCGTGGTCGGGCTGCTGGTCGGGTGCGCGTCCGTCGAGCCCGGGGCAGACTACCGGCAGGCGGGTGACCTCATCCGGCATCGAGTTGGAAGCGGTGAAGTCTATGATCCCCAGGCGGACGCCCTGGTGGAGGACAAGGTCGACGCGTTGCTTGTCGACGGCCTGACGATCGACGAGGCCGTCCAGGTGGCGCTCCTGAACAACCGCGGCCTGCAAGGCGCGTTTCTGGACATCGGCGTATCGCGGGCCGAAGTCGTCCAGTCGGGTCTGCTGGCCAATCCCACGGCGTCCTTCCTGGCCAAGCTGCCGGAAGGGGGCGGGCGGGCCCATGTCGAATTCGAGTTGGCCCAAGAGCTGGTCGATCTGTGGCAGATTCCCGTTCGCAAGAAGATCGCCGAAGCCCAGCTTGAGGTAACCGTCCTGGAGGTGGCTCGGCAGGCGATCGAGCTGGCGGCGGACATACGAGCCGCCTGCTACCGCGTGGTGACCCTCGAACAGTCCGAAGCGACCGTCCGCGAGAACCTCCAACTGGTCGAACAGTCCGAGGACCTGGCCCGCCGGCGGTTCGAGGCGGGCGAGGCCAGCCAACTCGACGTCAACCTGGCCCGGTCGAACACCATCGACGTGCGGCTGGAACTCTTGCAGCTTGAACGCGAGCGCCGGCTGGCGGAGGCGGCCCTCGCCCGGCTGCTCAACCTCAGTGAGGCGGGGCGGCAGCCGGTCCTGCGCGATGCGCTGCCGGAGATCCAGGCACCCGCGGATGAGGATGCGCTGCTGGGGTTGGCCATGACGCAACGTCTGGATGCCCGGGCGGCGGAGTTCCGCGTGCGGGCGGCCGAGAACCAGGTGCAGCAGGAATGGCTCAAGGTGTTCCCGTCGGTATCGGCCGGCATCGCGCTGGAGCGGTCCGAACGACGGGCCCTGCCCGGCCGCAATGTCCTCGCCGATACCGCGCGGGACTCGATCGCCGCCGGCGGACTGACAGCCCCGACGATCGAATCGCGTGCCCAGCGCCGGGCCGAGCGGCGGCAGGAAATCGATGCCATCCTGGGGCCGTCGTTCTCGGCAACGCTGCCCATCTGGGACCAGAACCAGGCCCAGATCGCCAAAGCCCGCTACCAGGCCGAGCAGCGACGCAAGGAATACGAGGACCTTGTCGATGGGATCGCCAACCAAGTGGGTCAGGCCGCGACAAGCCTGCGGAGTGCCCGGCAGATCGTGCAATTCTACCGCGACGAAGCGCTGCCGCAGTCAAACCAGAACCTCGACGGGGCGAGACGCTTGTACCAGGCGGGCGAGCAGGGCATCATCGTGGTGATAGAGGCCCAGGAGTCGCTGGTGGCTCGCAGGCGGGCGTATGTGTCGGCCCTGGGGGAATACGCGGCAGCGATGGCGGAACTGGAACGGGCGATCGGCGGACGCCTGTCAGAGTGAGCGCACGGACATGAAATCTCTGGCAACCTGGCTGTTGAGCGTGGTGCTGTTCGCCGTCATCGGGGGAGCCTCGGTCTGGTTGTTCATCCAAGGTGGCGGCAGCGAACATGAGGAGCATGATGAGCATGCCGCCAGCGCCGCGCCTTCGGAGCCGGAGCCTGTCGTTGCCCGCGATGAGACGGGCTGTGTGGTCGTGCGGATGGACCGCCAGACGCAGGACCGTCTGGGCCTGGAGGTCAAATCCCTGGAAGCGGCCCTCGATCAGCAGACGGTGGCCGCGTATGGATCGGTGATGGAGGACCCATCTCAGTCGTTCACGGTGCGGGCGCCGATGGCGGGCACCGTGGTCGCGGAGGGCCACAACGGTTGGCCCCGGTTGGGCCAAGTGCTGCCCGCGGGTAGGGCGGTGGGGGGCCTGGCTCCCCAGTTGGGGCCGATCGAACACGCCGACCTGGCCTCGAAGCTCGCCGCGGCGAGGGCCGATGAGCAACAGGCCCGGGCGTCGCTGGACGCGCTGCGAGCGTCGCTGCAGAGCAAACGGCAGTTGCACGCCGAGGGTAGGATCGTCTCCGACCAGCTCTTGCAGGAGGTCGAGGCCCGGGTGGCCGGCGAGGAAGCGCGGCTGCGGGCGGCCCAGCAGACGGTCAGAGTGCTGGAAGCCTGGGCCACGCCTACCAGCCGACCGTCCGGCACACTGCCGCTGACCGGAGGCAAAGGCGGGCGGGTTGCGGAAATACTCGCTCAGCCCGGTGAGACGGTCGATGCCGCCCAACCGCTGTTGCGGCTGACGAGCTTCGACCGGCTGCTCGCGCGAGTTTCGTTGCCGGCGGGCCAACGCATCGCCCGAATCGCCTCCGTCAGCCTGGTTGTGAGC
>JACQVT010000757.1 GCA_016209665.1 Planctomycetota bacterium
CCCCGGCCGCGTCGCCGGCAGATAGACGATCCGCTGCGGCTGCGTGGGGAGGTAGGCGTTGCGCTGGGGGATGTCGAGGCGGTTGAAGGGCTTGTAGTCCTTGACCGCGCCGACGCGGGCGATGCGGAGCGACTTGCGGAGCAGGCCTTTGCCGCTGGGGTTGCTGTCGCTGAACCGGCCTTGGCCGTAGCCCACGCCCTTGCTGCCCGACAAGTTGGATGAGAAGTACTTCAGGCCGACGATCTTGCCCTTGGCGCTCCCGGCTTGCTGTCCCGGGTCCCGGACCCCGGTTCCCGAACCCCGACTGGTATCTTCCCTCGCTGGCGCTTCGGGCTCTGATAGCCTCGCTGGCGCTTCGGGCTCTGATTCGCGGAGCCAGTCGATGAAGATCACCGAGTGACCGCCGGCGGGCGTCGTGCTGTAGCTGAGGAAATCGCCGGGCTTGACCTGCTCGAAGTCGCTGATGGCCCGGCCCAGGCCGTAGCCGACGATCCCCCGCTGCTCGCAGTCGCCCGGCCCTTCGATGTACCAGAGCTGCAGGAGGTTGAACAGGTCGCCGAACGTCATGCCGTTGAAGTCGTCGGGGTCGAGGCCCTTCTGCACGTTCCGCAGCTTCATCGCCCGCACGAACACCTCGAACGTGAACCCGCAGCAGTAGCTGCACCGCGAGCCGTCGGGGTACGCCTTGGCGACGATGAGGCCCTTGTACCACAGGTCCTGCGTCACGCCGTTGTAGATGTCGTACTCCCGTGGCGTCCAGCCGCAGTGATAGGGGTACGAGCCGTCGAGCGGGAATGCCGAGATCACCTTCATCACGTAGGGGTTGAGCGAGCCCTCGTCGTCGTCGGCGATCATCTCTTCGCGGGCGAACGCCTTGGCGAGCACCTTATCCGCCGGCGAGAAGCCGCGCTCATCGACGGGGTAGACCCGCGGTGTGTACGTGTAGCGTTTGGCCGGCGGCTTGCCGGGCGCGGGCTGCGTGGCCGCGGCCAGCGGCGTCGCACAGGCGGCGTCGGGCGCGGGACAGAGCGTCGTCGTCGACGCCGGGGGCGTCTGACATCCGCTCAGCCCAAAACCGATCGCAACCAGCCAGCAGATCCACAGCAGTCGCAGAGTCGACCGGAACATGAACACCTCCATCTCGCCGACGAGGTGAATCTCTGACGTCGGCCCGCCCTTTATACCGCCGCCCCCCTCACACCGCCAATGGACCGCCGAGAGGGGCAGCGTAGCGAAGAAAACCGACGACACCATAGTGGGTCGCTTCGCGCCGTCGTAGTGAGTCATGGTGACTGCAGGTCTTCGACCATGCCCTACCTGGGGCTACAGCAGGGCGGTGCTGAAGTAGCGTTCGGCCCGGTCGGGCAGGACGGTGGTGATGTTGCCTTTGATGCGTTTGGCCAATTGGCGGGCCGCCCAGACGTTGGTCCCCGACGAGATGCCGACCAGCAGCCCGTGGTCGCGTCCCAGTTGGCGCGTGGTCTCGATCGCCTCCTCGTCGCTGACTTCGATCGCCTCATCGACGAACTTGAAGTCCAGGACGGCCGGGATAAAGCGGTCGCCGATGCCCTGGATCTGATGCAGCCCCGGCTCATGACCCAGCAGCGCCGAGACGTTCCTGGGTTCGACCGCCGCCAGCCGCACGCCGGGCTTGTGCTCGCGGAGGAACTCAGTCCAGGTCATCATAGCATGACTAGAGATGAAGGTCATGTTTACTTAAATGGCCGGCGGCGACGCCCGGGGTTGTGGAAGTGGCAGGTATCGGCAAGAATAGCGGCCGTCATCATTGGGGAGGTCCAAAGATGGGTCGAACCTGGCCTGCACGGCTACAGCTCAGAACCTTCACACGCCACGCGGATTCTCGACGTCGGCACCGTCCTTCGCCGCGTCGCCGCGTCGCCCTGTCCCCGCGTCGCTGGGTTGCATACGCAGCCCGCGCTGTGTTGTTGCTCGGTCTCGTGCTTCCGGGTGTGGCGGGCTACGCCGGCCCGCCGATCGCCGACGTTGGCGCTCATCTGGAGCGGGAAGTGCAGCGCAGCCGGCCGGATTACGTCGTGTACGTGCCCAGGCACTACGACGGTACGTTCCACGACAATCACAACGAACATTTCCTGGTGTTCGAGGGGCCGGGCGACCGGCTGATGGCCGTCTGGACGCAGAACGTTGCCAAGCCCGGCTGCGCCAACCGCATCCTGTTCTCGCGGGCGCAGGACGATCGCGGGAGCCGGTGGGTCCCGCCGTCGCACGTGGTCGGGCCGCGGACCGGCGAGGACCCGACGTACATGGCCAGTTGGGGTTTCCCGATGGTCTCGAGGTCCGGCCGCATCTACGTCATCTACACCCAGAACCAGAATAGCGGCGGCTGGATCAAGATGCACAGCGGTACCATGGATGGTGTGTACAGCGCCGACGGCGGGGCCACGTGGTCGCGGCCGCAGACCATCCCCATGCCCACGAGCCCCTACGACGATCCCGCGGGCCGAATCCCGCCCGAGTGGATCGTCTGGCAGATCCCCATGCGCGACCTGAGCGGCGGCTACCTCGTGGGGTACACCCACTGGCTGCACCCGGAGCGGGCGCATCTCAAGACGGTCGAATCGTGGACGCAGATCGAGTCGGTGGTCGAGTTCATGCGGTTCGAGAACGTCGACGACGACCCCGAGGTGAAAAACCTCAAGGTCACGTATTCGGCCTGGGGCAAAAAGGCCCTGCGCGTGCCGCACTTCAAGTACCCGCTGCTCAGCATCGCCCAGGAGCCGAGCCTCGTCCGCCTGCCCGACCGGCGGCTGTTCTGCACGATGCGAACCAACAGCGGCTGCATCTGGTACAGCGTGTCGGCCGACGACGGCCGCACGTGGTGCAACCCGCGGCCGCTGCTGCGGAAGGACCACGGCCCGCCGATCCTCCAGCCCGTCGGCTGCTGCCCGATCTACCCGTTGGGCGATGGCCGCTATGTCCTGCTCCACCACAACAACCGCGGTAACGCCACGACCCAGCCGGAGGCAACCTGGGGCCCTCGCCGGCCTGCCTTCATCGCCCTGGGTGAGTTCCGCCCCCATGCCGACCAGCCCCTCTGGTTCAGCCGCTCCAAGCAACTCATGGATAACGACGGCATGCGCGCGGACGGCACGACCGAGACGCAACCCTCGGACCTGACCTGCGACATCGGCGTCTACAGCAGCTTCACCACCCGCGACGGCGAGAACGTCCTGTGGCATCCCGACCGCAAGTTCTTCCTCGTCGGCAAGAGGATCGCCCCCGAATTCCTGACCGACCTGACCGTCGACGAAGATGTGTCGCCCTCAACAGACCAGAACCCAGACTCGCCAACGCAGTGAGCACCCCGCTGTCTCCACCGACGGCTGGTAGGTCAAGGCACGGCGGGTCGCTCGTAGGCTCCGATATCC
>JACQVT010000758.1 GCA_016209665.1 Planctomycetota bacterium
GAGTATATCCGCGTGATCGTGGTGGAGCTGCAGCGGATCGCCAGCCACCTGGTGGCCATCGGCACGTTCGGGAACGACGTGGGCACGTGGTTCACCCCGCTCATCTACTGCTTCCGCGAGCGGGAGATGATCCTGGACATGTTCACACTCTGCGCCGGGGTGCGCATGAATCCCAGCTACATTCGCTACGGCGGCGTGGCGCGTGACGTGCCGCCCGAGTTCATCGATCAAGCCTGGGAGTTCGTGCGCATTTTCCCGTACCAGATCGATGAGTACGAGCGCATCCTGACCCACAACGAGATCTTCAAGGCACGCACGCAGGGCGTGGGCATGCTGCCACCGGAGCTCGCCAAGGCGTACAGCATCACCGGCCCTATCCTGCGTGCCAGCGGCGTGCAGTACGACGTGCGCCGCGCCGAGCCGTATGGCATCTATGACCGCTTCCAGTTCGAGGTTCCCGTCCGCTACAACGGAGACTGCTACGATCGTTACATGATCCGCATCGACGAGATGCGACAGAGCCTGCGGATTGTGCAACAGGCATTGCGCGATCTGCCCGAGGGCGACATCCGCGGCCGACTGCCGAAGGTGTTGCGTCCGCCCAAGGGACACGCGTATGCTCGCGTGGAGGGCCCCAAGGGCGAGATCGGCTTCTACCTGGTCTCCGACGGCTCGATCAACCCCTACCGATTCAAGGTGCGGGCGCCGAGCTTCATCAACCTGACCGCCCTGGGGGAGATCACGGTCGGCCACAAGATCGCCGACGCCGTGGTTATCCTCGGCTCATTCGATATCGTCATGGGTGAAGTGGACCGTTGAGCTTGCCGCCTCTGCTCGCAGACCCGTTCAAGACGATCGGGGACGCCCTTCGAGGCGTCCTAGTGTTGTTCTTGCCAGTCTGGCTGGTGGACATCCTCCTGTACGTCATCGCGATCGGGATGGTGGCGTCCTTCGTGGCGGGCGTGGTCACCATGTACATCTGGATCATGCGGCGCGTGATGGCGCGCATGCAGGACCGCTACGGCCCCAACCGCTACGGCCCCTTCGGGGTGCTCCAGGCCGTCGCGGACCCGATGAAGCTGCTGTTCAAAGAAGACATCATCCCGGCCAAGGCCGATCAGATACTCCACCCGCTTGCACCGGTGATCGTGCTGGCAGGCTCGTTGATGGTCTGGGCAGTCATCCCCTGGGGTCCGGGCATTGCCATCACCGACCTCCCGGTGGCCCTGCTGTACATCATCGCCTGGGGTGGGTTGCCCACGCTCGGCTTCCTGCTCGCGGGCTGGGCGTCGTACAACAAGTACGCGCTGATCGGCGGCATGCGCGCGGCCGCGCAGTTCGTGAGCTATGAGATCCCGGGGGTGCTGGCGGTGCTCACGCCCGTGCTGCTGGCCGGCACCATGTCGCTTCAGGGCATCGTCCAGCGCCAGGCCGAGATCGGCTGGTTCATCCTCTACTTCCCGGTCGGCCCTCTCGCCTTCGTGCTCTTCGTGATCTCGGGCCTGGCCGAGGCGAACCAGACACCTTTCGACCTCGTGGAAGCCGAGTCGGAACTGACCGCCGGCTATCACGTCGAGTACAGCGGCATCCGCTGGGGGCTCTTCCAATTGGCGGAGTACGCGAACGTGTTCGCCTTGTCCACCGTGGGAGCGACCCTGTTCCTGGGCGGCTGGCTGGCACCCCCACTGCCGGGCCTGGACCTCATCCCTCCATACGTGTGGACCTTCGGAAAAGCGGCCGCGATCATGTTCGTGTTTGTGTGGGTGCGCAGCACGCTGCCGCGCTTCCGCTACGACCAACTCATGCAGTTCGCCTGGAAGGGCCTGCTGCCCGTGGCGCTGCTCAACCTGGGCCTGGCGGCGGTCGGTATGGCGCTGCTGCCCGGGGTGCTGGCGAGGTAAGGAACACATGCTTGGCGTCGGCGTACTCAAGGGCATGGCCACTACGTTCAGCCATCTGTTCAAGAAGCCGGTCACCATCCAGTATCCGGAGGAGCAGATGGCCATGCCGCCGTGGACGCGCGGCCGGCCACGGCTGATCTACAACCTCGACGCGGGCGACCTGCGCTGCGTAGCTTGCGGCGCATGCGCCATCGCCTGCCCGGTGGACGTGATCAAGATCGAGCAGCATCCGGGCCCGGACCGAAAGAAGGTGATGGACCGCTTCGACATCGACATGGGCGGCTGCATCGAGTGCGCCCTGTGCGTGGAGGCGTGCCCATTCCAGGCGCTGGTGATGGCGCCGGACTTCGAAATGGCTTTCTATGACCGCGCCGACTCGCTGGTCTTCAACATGTACGAGCTGCGGATCGCCGGCACGCCGGAAGTGGACGCGGCCATGGACCACATCATCGGCGTGAAGCGCGGCTTCGCGCGCACCGGCGGAGATACCGCCAAGGCGGCGGGCGCCGCGGCGGGCGCGCGCGCCGGGGTCACCGCGGCCACGCGACCCGAGGCGGCGCCGGGCCCGCGGGCCACGCCCGCGCCGACCCAGCCGCAGCCCACGGCTCCCTCGCCGCGTCCAGGCC
>JACQVT010000774.1 GCA_016209665.1 Planctomycetota bacterium
GCACCTTGGCCACCCGCTTGGTCGTATATATAATCCAGCGGATCGCACGGGACGGGAGAGTCGTAACCCTTCTGTCGCACGAGAGTTCTGGAAGGCCATCCGCAGGGCGGTGACGAATCCGCCGGATAGACAGCAGATTGCCCGGAAGCCGGGACAAGGAGTCAAGATGCATCGTTGGTCAGTCAGGTCTGGCGGGCGAACGCGCCCCGCGATCGTCGCATTGTTGTTGGTATCTGCGGCCGTCCTGGCACCCGCCGCCCGTGGCGCGGAGCAGGCAGCCCGGCCGGAGCAGATCATCGGCGACGAGGCCCAACAGTCCGCGTGGGTGCAAGCCCTCCGCCTCGCCCAGACGGGCTCGTTCGACCAGGCGGCCCGCCAAGTGGATGGGATTCTGGCCGGCGGTGTCGCCAGCGATCGCGTCGAGCGGGTTGACAAATGGCTGCACGCCATCGCGGACTTGCAGGCCAAGCGACAGGATCAGGCCGAGCAGGACTACCGCACTTACGTCGAGTGGGTCCGGCAGGACATCGAGGGGCACAAGAAGGACCATCGCCGCGGCTGGTGGCGGCTGGCGGTTCTGGACTGTGCGCGGGCGTACAACTCCGCCGCCGATCGGGATGCGGTTCTCAAGGAGCCCTGGTTTATGGAGGTGGCGGCCGACGCGGCCAAGGCTGCGGAGCAATACGAGGAGGCGAACAAGTGGCTCGAGGCCGCTCGCATCTACGGCCCGCTGTCGGACATGATGCGTCTCAACAAGGATTACCGCCGCGCCCTGGAGCGGTGCCAGGCCCACTTGCGGATCGAGATGCTCTACTCGGCCGACTCGGACTGGGAAGCGACGGTCAAGAACATCTTCCCCAGCATGGCCACCGATGCCCTCCGCAAGATCGAGGAGAACTACCTGACCGAACCGTCCTTCAGGGAGGCGGCCGTCGCCGGACTGGAGCAGATGCTGCGGCTGGTTCGCACCGAGAAGGTGCAGAAGGTTTTCCCCGCCCTGGCCGACAAGGACAAGACCGAGGAGTTCTGCGACCGCATCGAGGTGCGCCTGCAACAGGTGAAGCGCGGCGGGTCGATGGACGCCGAGGGCCTGACCGACCTGTTCGAGCGCGTCCTGGCGATCAACAAGGAACTCGACCTGCTGCCCCAGACGGTGGTGATCCACGAGTTCGTTCACGGCGCCTTGCAGCCGCTCGACCCGTTCAGCGACATGCTGTGGCCCTCGGACATCCTGGAGTTCAACAAGCATACCCAGGGCAAGTTCTGCGGCGTCGGCATCCAGATCCGCAAGCAGAACAACGAGCCGATCCTGGTGGTCTCCCCGCTCGATGACACCACGCCGGCCTACAAGAAGGGCATTCAGCCGGGCGACCTGATCACGGAGATCGAGGGCAAATCGACCGAGAAGATCAACATCAACGAGGCGGTGCGCCAGATCACCGGGCCGCCCGGCACATCGGTCACGGTCACCATCAAGCGGCCCGGGGTGGACCAGCCCTTCCAGGTCAAGCTCGAGCGCCAGGAGATCACGATCCTGACGATCAAGGGCTACGACCGCAAGGAGAACGGCCAGTGGGACTACCTGATCGACCCCGAGCAGAAGATCGGCTACGTCCGCATGACCAACTTCACCGAGGGCACCATCGACGAGTTGCAACAGACGCTCAAGACCCTCTGCCAGGAGCAGGGCATGCGGGGGCTGATCTTCGACCTGCGGGGCAACCCCGGTGGTCCGCTGAAGGCGGCGGTGGACGTTTCCGACCTGTTCCTCGCCGGCAACCAGAAGATCGTCTCCACCAAGGACCGCCAGGGTCAAGAGTGGTCCAAGTCCTCGACCGATCAGGAGAAGTTCGGCGACTTCCCCATGATCATCCTGGTCGACGACTCGACGGCCAGCGCCTCGGAGATCGTCAGCGGTGCCCTGCAGGTGCACCGGCGGGCCCGGATCCTCGGCGAGCGGACGTTCGGCAAGGGCAGCGTGCAGCAGGTCCTGCCGCTCAACAAGAGCAACATGGCGTACCTCAAGCTCACGACCGCCCACTACTCCCTGCCCAACGGCCGCTGCCTGCACCGCGAGGAGGATTCCACCACCTGGGGCGTCGACCCCGACATCCAGGTGCGGCTGGTCCCCAAGGAATTCGTGAGGACCAACGAACTGCGGCTCAAGAAGGACATCCTCAAGGGCAAGGACCAGACCAAGTTGACCGAGGACGAACTCGACGCCGTCACCCACTACCGCGGCAAGAAGTCCTCCGAGGACGAGGAAGCCGAAGACGAGGCGAAGAAAGAAGCGACCACCAAGCCGGCGGACAGCGACCCGGACGACGTGGACGAGAGCAAGCTGACGC
>JACQVT010000775.1 GCA_016209665.1 Planctomycetota bacterium
GTTCTACCTCCGCCACTTCGCCAGGCGCGCCATCGAGGCCAACCGCGCCCAACTCCTCGACCACGAAAACAACCTGATCTGGGAGCACCCCGCCGACACGCAGCGTGTCCCATAGACGCACGATCGCCCGTCGTTGCGAGATTGAGACACAATTCTTTCTTGACCACTAGGCTCCCTGGTGTTACCGTGGACGAAAGACGAAACAGGATCTTGAGCAACAGGATCACTTCTCGGGCGATAACATCTTCGACGGCCTGCGTGAGCAAGACCAGGTACGCGGACACCAAGTTTGGGCGAGCGGCCGGGTCCGCTCAAGTGCCGATTATCATGGCACAGTAGCACCACATAGCCGTTAGCGGCGACCCAGCGAAGCTAGGACCTTCCTCACTTTCGAGAAGGAGCGGCCCATGCAATACACCGTCAGTACTCGAGATTCAAACCTGAACGTCCGTTCGGGCCCAGGCCCGCAGCATAGCGTAATAGGCCAACTCGCCCGCGGGGCGCGAGTCGAGGTTGTCGCTTCCCGACCGCCGTGGCAACAGATTGCTTCGGGCGGCTGGGTCCATGGTGACTATCTGCGACCGGCCTCAGGAGCCGCCACTGCATCGACCGATGAGGGGGTCGTTCTGGATCATTACAGGTGGCCGCGCGACCCCAATCGCAAGATGCTGGCCGGCTTCGAGACCGGTCGTGCTGAGTTGAAGCCGGCGCACGTGGCATGGTTGTCAGGGTACGTGGCGCAGAGGGTTCGGATGGGACAATGGGTATTCCTGCGCGGCTACGCGAGCCGACTCGGCGCTGGTGGAGCCAATCAGGAACTGTCGGTTCGACGTGCGAACGCCGTTCGCGAGTTCCTGATCAATCGGGCGGGCGTTTCTGGCTCGCGGATTACCGGGTCAGGAGGAATCGGCGAGAGCTGGTCGCGGGGATCGGAGCATGACAACAGCGCGGAGTGGCGGGCGGTGGAAGTGATCGTGACCAATGGCGTTATCCAAGGTCCCGAAGTGCCCATCACTGGCGACAGCCCACTCAGCCGCCAGTTCTATATCAAGTATCTCGGCGGTGGAGGCGGCGGCCCAGGCTTTGTGCTCGGAGTGTATGGGTTCATTATTCGGAACCCCGACAATTGGTACATCAAGTACGGTCTGGGGGGTGGAGGTGGATCCATCGGCGCTCCACTTCCCTCTTTCGGCAACGGGCTCCCTCCGGGGCAGGGTTGGGTTTCGTTTAGGACGACAGCGCTCAGGACCGTGGATAGTTTTCAGGGACACGCATCCGTCCGCCAGTCGGGAGTACAAATCGGCCCCGTCGGCGGCAACTTCTTCTTTAAGCTCTGGGTCCCTGGCGCTTTCGAGGTGGACCTTCCAACCGGGTCCGGCTTCAGCTTGACGTTGTACCAGGTCGAGATGGGAATCTTCGACGCGGCCAGCGAGGGCCCTCGACACGGTGTGAACTGGCAGATCTACTGATCCGATCCCGGCCGGTGCGGCGCCGAGTATCGAGGACGGGCTCGGCGGTTTCGGCTTCCCGACGCAACGAGCACTCAGAAAGCACCCGCTCCCTGTGCGGCGTTGCCGTCGGAGGGAAGGTGTACGGGTCGGTCGGTGTCGCTACACACGGGACGAAGGTCGCTCCGGCGGCGGGTTCTTCGTCTCTTGCCGGCCTCGACGTCTTGTCTTGGGCCGTGGGGCTGTATTTGGCGCCCGAGATGGCCGCGGGTGTCGTGCTCTTGTTGGGCAGGTCAGGTTTCCCGACACTCGGCCTGCGACTAAGATGCGTCGAGCGAGGCTATGAGCAGCGACGGACTCATCGCAGTCGGGGTGGACCTGGGCACGGGGGGAGCGCGGGCGCTGGCGCTGGATCTGGACGGCCGGGTGGTGGCGACGGGGCGGGCGGAGTTGCCGGCGGGAGCAGTGCGGGCTGAGGGGGTCCGGTGCGAGCAGGAGCCGCGGACCTGGACCGATGCAGTCAACGGCGCGCTTCGCGAACTGACGTCGAAACTGCCGGCGAGCGCGCGAGTCGGCGGCGTGTCCGTCGATGCCACGTCGGGCACGTTCGTGCTGGTCGACGAGGCGAATCGGCCGGTGACGCCGGGCATCATGTACAACGATCTGCGGGCGGCGGAGGATGGGCCGCGGTGCGCCGAAGCGCTGCGCGACGTGCTGGGACCATACGGCATCGAGGTCGCGGCGGCATTTGCCTTGCCGAAGATCGCGCACCTGGCCCGGACCGAGCCGCGGGCGTGGGCCCGTTGCCGGCGGATCGTGCATCAGACGGACTGGGTTGTCGGTCTGTTGTCGGGCCGCTACGACATGACCGACGTCTCGACGGCGCTCAAGACCGGGGTCGACCCCGGTCGGCTGGTTTGGCCGGGGGCGATCGAAACACAGCTTGGTGTTCCGCTCGATCGGCTGCCCGCGGTGGTGTTGCCCGGCACGACCATCGGCGCGGTGACGAGGGAGGCGGCGGAGTCGACGGGGTTGCCTGCGGGCACGCCGGTGGTGAGCGGCTGCACCGACGGCACGGCCGGGTGTCTCGCCTCGGGGGCGAGCCGGCACGGCGATCTGAACGTGACGCTTGGAACGACACTGGTGTTCAAGGCGGTGGCCGATAAGCCGATCGTCGATCCCGCCGGTGTCGTCTACAATCACCGCCATCCGGCGGGCGGCTATCTGCCGGGAGCGGCGTCGAACACCGGCGCGGCCTGGACGAAAGCCCGGTTCGCCGGTGCCGACCTCGATCGACTGGGCGAACAGGCGTCGGCGCTCATTCCCACCGGGCGGCTGGTGTACCCGTTGACGCAGACGGGCGAGCGATTCCCGTTCACGCATCCGCAAGCGACGGCCTTCGGTTGGGACAGCGCCGCCCCGCCGGCGGAGATGTTCGCCGCGGGCATGGAAGGCGTGGCGATGCTGGAGCGGCTGGGGATCGAGCGGCTGGATGCTCTGGGCTTGTCCGTGAATCATACCGTGTATGCCACAGGCGGCAGCGTCGCGAGTGACACCTTGCTGCGCATCCGCTCCGCGGTCAATCGTCGCGTGTATGCGACACCCGAACTGCCCGAGTGCGCGGTGGGGGCGGCCATCCTCGCCGCGGCGGCGCACCTGGGCGGCTGCGGGGCGGCGATCCAGCGGATGGTCCGTATCGCTCGTCGCTGCGAGCCGGACGAACGACTGGCCGCCGCGTATAATGAAGTATACGGGCGGTTTTGCGCGGTACTGCATGAGCGAGGATACCTATGAGCATCTTCAAGGCTTGCGACGTCCGCGGCGTGGTGGGAGAGGAACTGGATGAACCGCTGTTCGGACGTCTCGGCCGATCGCTCGGTGCGATGATCCGAGGTCGCGGCGGCACGGCCGCGTGCCTGGGGGGCGATCTGCGGAGCAGCACGCCCGCACTCAAGCAGGCCCTCCTCACCGGGCTGCTGGAGGCCGGCGTCAAGGTGCACGACGCCGGCCGGGTGCCCACGCCCGTCGTCCACTTTGCCGGACGCAGTCTGGAATGTCCGAACGTGATCATCGTGACCGCGTCGCACAACGAAGGCCGGTACAACGGGCTGAAGTTCATGGTCGCGGGCCGACCGGCGGTGCCCGCGTTGATCGAAGAGTTGCGGGCGGGCCTGGATGCGCCCGTGGCCGGGCCGGCCGCCGCCGTCGAGCCGATGATCAACGTGTTCGATGACTACGCGAGTTGGGTGCGATCGCAGGCCGCCGAGCTGGTTCCCGGCACGCCGCGACGGTTGCGGATCGTCGTCGATCCGATGGGCGGGGCACTGGCCGGTCTCGCGGGCCGGGTGCTCGGCGACGCGGGTTTCGACGCGGTGACGATCAACGACGAGGTCGACCCGGATTTCGCCGAGCGGCCGCCGAACCCCGCGGTGGACGGGCACCTGGAACCGCTGTCGGCCCGGGTGCGGGAGGAAGAGGCGAAGATGGGCCTGGCGTTCGACGGCGACGGGGACCGTGTGGCCATCCTGGACCACGAAGGCCGCATCGTGCGACCCGAACAGATCGCCGTCCTGTTGGCTCGCCAGATGCTGTCGCGGCCGGCGGTGGTGTACGATCAGAAGTGCGCGTCCGTCGTCGCGTCGGCGGTGACGGCAACCGGCGGCCGGTCCATTATGCAGCCCAGCGGCCACGGCTTCATCAAGACCGCCATGATCGACGAGGGGGCGGACCTCGGCGTGGAGGTCAGCGGTCATTACTTCTTCAAGACGCTGGGCGGCGGGGACGACGGTCTGCTGGCCGCCCTGCTGGTCGCTCGAGTGGTGGCGACGGCGGACCAGACGCTGGCCGAGTTGATCGCTCCCATCGGCTGGCCGGCGATCACGCCCGATCTGCGGGTTCCCGTGGACGAGCCCGCCGATGGGCTGTTGGAGCAGGTGGCGGCGCAGTGCGGCGGCCGGGTATCGCGGTTGGACGGCGTGCGGGCCGAGTATGACGGCGGCTGGGCCCTGGCCCGGGCGTCCATCACCGAACCGGTGATGACGTTTCGTTTCGAGGGCCGCGACGCCGCTCACATCCGCCAGATCGCGGAACAATTCCTCGCGAGCGCGCCGGACCTGGCCGCCCGCGTGCTGGAAAAGCTGCCTGAGTGACGTTCTCGATGAGCTGGAAGGCAGGCAAGGATCCCCACCCCCAAGACCTGATGGGAAGCAGCCATGACTGATGTCCTCGATGAACTCGTCTCAATGTCGCGGGTCCTGGGTGACCCGGCGATGGACTATGTGATTCTCGGCGAGGGCAACACCTCGGTGCGGGCCGACCGCGACACGTTCTGGGTGAAGGCGTCGGGCACCGAGCTGGCCCAGGCCTCGCGCGACGGTTTCGTGCGCGTGCGTTTCGCGCCCATCCTCGAGGCGATCGACGGTCCGCCGATGGGCGACGCCCAGGTCAAGGATTTGCTGAAGAGCTGCACGGTCGAGGGCGGCCGGGCCCCGTCCATCGAGACGTTCCTGCACGCGTTGTGTCTCGGGCTGGAGGGTGTGCAGTTCGTCGGCCACACGCATCCGCCGGCCGCCGTCGGGCTGCTCAGCTCGCAACGCAGCCGCGAGTGGTTCGCCGGCTCGCTGTTCCCCGACCAGATCGTGGTGACCGGCCCGCGGTACGCCTACGTGCCCTACGCCGACCCCGGCCTGCCGCTGGCCCTGGCCGTGCGCGACGCGATTCGCGGGTTCGTCGCGCGGGATTGCCGCAGCCCCAAGGTCATCCTGATGGAGAACCACGGGGTGATCGCGCTGGGGGCCACGCCGCGCGAGGTGCTCAACATCACGCAGATGCTGGTCAAGGTCTGTCGCATTCTGGCCCACGCGCTCACCGCCGGCGGCCCGCGCTTTCTTACCGCCGCCCACGTTGACCGCATCGACCAGCGTCCCGACGAACTCGCCCGCCGTAAGGGCTTCGCCTGATGTGCGTGACCGCGGCGGGAGGGTCTCAGGACCAAGGCAACTCGCCCCATCGAGTCGGCGTGGCGACTGGTTGCCGTTCCGCCACCACCTGTCAAGCGAGAATGCGTCAACAAGTTGACGCGGTCCTCTGGAAGCCCCCCACGAGTCGGGATACACTCGGTCCGAGAGGTTGTCACAGGTGTTGACTATGCGCACGCGCTGGCCACTCATCGGCGCCATCCTGGGCGGCGGGCTCGGTATTCCCGCCGGGCTCGGGGTGTTCACGTTCATCTATGCCGATGTGGAACCAGGGCATCCACGCCCGGGCGGGCGTGGCCTGCGCGGACTGCCACATGCCCTACATGCGCGTCGGGGCAATGAAGATCAGCGATCACCACGTCCGCAGCCCGCTGCTGAACATCGCCAACGCCTGCCAGACGTGCCATCGCGTGCCGGAGGCGGAGCTGGAGGCCCGAGCGGAAAACATCCAGACGAAGACGTTCGAGCTGCGCAATATCGCCCTCGATGCCCTGGTCGAGCTGATCGGCGACATCCAGCGGGCCCGCGACGCGGGCGCGACCGACGATCAGCTCGCGGCGGCCCGCGGCCTGCAGCGCAAGGCCCAGTTCCTCCTGGACTTCGTGGAGGCGGAGAACTCGACCGGCTTCCACGCCGGCCAGGAGGCCGCCCGCGTGCTCGGCCAATCGCTCGACTACACGCGCAAGGGCCAGATCGCGATCCGCGACGCGGACCTGCCCACGACCCGGCCGGCGGCGGCGGCCGCGGGCAGGCCGAGATGAGAGCCTATCGCGGTGGGGACTTGTGGCCCCGGCGGCCCGCCGATGACTTCCTCGTCTTCGGGGCCTGCGTGTTTCGGCCACCGCCCGCAAAAGCGGGGCGTTATAGATTTCGTGCTTACCGAAATGTGTGTTTTCCACGCTCCAGGCGTAAAAGACTCCCGACCCCTTTACGATCTACGTCGCTGCGTCCCGTCCCCCCCGGCGAGTCCAAGCAAAAGGAAGTGCACTACCTCGACA
>JACQVT010000776.1 GCA_016209665.1 Planctomycetota bacterium
ACGTCGTGTCGAGCAGTTCCAGCCGGTCCTCGGCCCTGGGGAAGCGGATCTCGACCGAGGTGGGGTCGATCAGCGTGTTGGCCCACGAGAACTGCAGCGGGTTGGCCCCCTGCTTGAACGTTACCTGCCGCGTCTCCCGCACCAACGTCAGGTCCTCGGCGTTGTAGATGCTCAACTGGATCGTGTCCCGTCCCGGCACGGTGGACAGGTCGATGTTGCGGCCCGAGACCGGCAAGGCGGCTATCAGGATTAAGGCAAGGATTCTTTTCATAGCGAATTCCTGTTCGTGTCTTGTCAGTTGTCAGTTGTCCGTGGTCCGTTGTCAGTTGTGAGGATCAATCGCAATGCATCGTCCACGATCTACTGACTACTGGCCACGGACTACGGAGTACAAACTACTCACCATTCATTCTTGATGACCACGTGCAGCTTGTGCACGACCTTCTTGGCGCTGCCGTCGGCGTTCCGCGGCTCCAGCGGGATGTGGAACAACACGCGGTCGAACGTCTGTTTCTCCTTGTCGATCGTGTTGGTGAAGGTCGTCTGCGGCCCCAGCTCCCACTGCACGTCCCGGCCGGTGTCGCCCCGGACCTCCTTGCGGATGAACGGCAGCGACTCGGTCACGTCCAGCACCGCCGCGGTATCCTTGAAATTCTCGATCTCGTACTTGACGACGACGTCATGGTCGTAGAGGTTGCCGCCCAGGCGCTTCTTGTCCTGGCGCTCGAAGGTGCGGATGACCACGATGTCGCGGGCCAGACCCAGGTACAGCTTCATCTCATCATCGATGGGCGTGAACCGGCCCCAATCCTCGCCGATGAACGCCGTCCCGCCCTTGCCGTCGTCCTGGAAGATGCGGGCCTTACCGTACATCAGCGGGAACGTGCCCAGGTGGTGGTCCTGGTCGTTCTTGAGCACGTAGTGCATGGGCACCTTGAGCTGCTTCTTCCCCGGGTCGAGGTAGTCGAACTGGGCCGGATCGCAGGTCCAGGTTTTCTTGATCGGCACGCCGGCGAACTTGGCCGACAGCACCTGCTTGGTCTCGTTGATGCCGATGGGTCGGCTGAAGTGCTCACCGAAGCCCGCCCACAGGCCGGCGTCGCCGAACTCCTCGTTGGCCAGGTTGTGCAGCCGGATGTATTGCGACAGCGTCAGGGTTTTCTCGTCGTGCGAGGCCACCGCCCGGTACTCGAACGACTTGTTGAGCTGGCCGATGATGTAGCTGATCCGCACCTTGGCCGGCCCCGACTCGCCCGCCGCCACCTGCCAGACCAGGGCGTTCTCATTGGGCGGGTAGCTCACCGACAGCACCTTGACCCGCTCCGGGTCGGTCAAGGCCCTAAACTGGATGCTGTCCTTGTCGATGGCCGTATTCGCCCAGGCGAAGTCGACCTGGTTGACCCCCTTGACCAGGGGCACCACCCGCTCCTCCTCGACCAGCGTCACGTTGGGGTTGTCCAGTTGAATCTCGACCCGCTCGCGTTTGGGCAGGGTAATCAGCTTGATCCGCCCGAACGCCGTCGACGGCAGGGCCAGCAGGACTGCCAGTCCGCCCACCGCCGCTGCCGCTCCGATTCGTCTTTTCATGGCAAAGTATCTCCCACCACACCGGCCAGGCCGGTTCGACAGGTCCAACAGGACCGTTGCATCTCAGGACCGAGGCAGCTTGCTGCCGTCGTCTTCGGAAGGCATAGACGCAGGTTTTGGCGGGCGGTTCCCGGGAAACGCAGAAATCAGAGCCCGGAGCGCGAGCGACGGGTTGATCCGGTAACGCGGCCGGTACGTGTCTGCGGCAACCCACTCGCTTGCGCTCGGGGCTCTGACCCTCGCCTTACTTCCTCAGCTTCATGCGCAGGATGGATAGGAGGACGTCCGGATCGAGCGGCTTTTGGAACAGGCCCGTGAGGCCCAGGGCCGAATAGTCGGCGTTGGCGTTGAGGTTATCGCCCACCGAGCTGAGCATGTAGATGGGGGCGGTGTTGCCCAGGGCCTGCAGCTCGCGGACGAAGCTGGTGCCGGCGTCGACCTCCTCCATCATCAGATCCACGATCAGCAGGTCGGGCCGGGCTTGCTTGTAGACCTTGAGGCCCTCCTCGGCACTGTGGGCCTCGGCCATGACGTAACCGTTGGCCTGGAGCACCATGCGGAGGGCGTCCAGCACGTCCTGATCGTCGTCGATGGCCAGAATCACGTACTTGCCGTCCTGCATCGCTGATCTCCATGCGGTCGAAACCCGCCCGGTCACCGAAGCGCGGAGGTGATTCGGGCCATGCGCGGGGTTAAACCCCGCGGCTCGTTGTCGTCTACCACCTGCTCTGGCGGTC
>JACQVT010000780.1 GCA_016209665.1 Planctomycetota bacterium
ATCCCATGGCGTCACCCCTCCCTTCCGCCCACAGGAATGATCCGAGACGATCGTTCGATGATACCCCAAAAGGAGTTCGCTTGCAAGAGGTCGGAAAGGGAGATGACGAAGCAATAGGTGGGACTGACCTACACCGTTGACCGTCAGCGTCTTCGCCGGTGGCAAAGGCACCCACCTGATCGAGCGTCCGGGCGATCTTCGCCGGGCCTACGCCAACGAGGAGTTGTACCCATCCACGACCAGATAAGTTGCGACCAGGACCGCTGCGATCATCCACAGCCGCAAGACCGCACCGCCGGCCGGAACGTGCGGGAAGAACGATGCAACAAACAGATGAAGTGCAAATGAAATTGCACCTGTCAGCTCCGATCTGACCACGGAGTCGATGATTCTGCACCGCAGTCTACCTGAGGATGGAGGCCCTCAAGCTTCTTCGTGTGGTCTCCCGCCGCCGCTCCAGGCGTCACACGACGCGCCGCCCGATCGACCGGCAGAAACGGGATTTCGGTGCGGACGTGGAGATTTTTTTCGCCCGCGAGGTACTCGGTCCTTGTGGAGGTTGTCCGGTAAAAGCCGGTGGGGTTCCGCCGTCAACCCGGCCTACGGGGGTTATGAGACAACCGCATGTCCGGAAACCGATAGGGTCCCGAGGGTGGGGGCTTTCGGACGGTGGGGAGAATCTTAAAGCTCCCATATTGTCCAGACGATGCGTGGTCTGCCATTAAGGGACCGACCTCGGCTGACCGGCGTGGCCCAGCGTAGCAGCTGAACGGGGGGCGCGATCGGGCAGTCGGGAATCGGCAGTCGGCAGTCGGCAATCGGCTGGCCGACGAACATGGAACGAGCCCGGGGGGTAGGGTCGACCACCTACCGCCCTACTGGCGCGATCCACCCGGAACGACAGGAGATTCCGCGTCACGTGATGCGGTCCGGCCGGGCGAAAGATCGCGGCAGTCTGGAGGCACGGTAACACATGAGTCGGATCAACACGAATGTGCCGTCTCTGATTGCGGCACGCATTCTGGGCAACAACAACACGAAGTTGAACACGGCCTTGGAGCGGCTCAGCACCGGACTCCGCATCAACACGGGGAAGGACGATCCCGCCGGGCTGATTGCCTCCGAGATGCTCCGGGGCGAGATCCGGGCGGTCGGGGCGGCCATCGACAACGCCAACCGGGCGGACAAGGTCGTTTCGGTGGCCGAGGGGGCTCTCCAGGAGGTCAGCTCGCTGCTGATCGAGTTGGAGGGCCTCGTGGACCGGTCGGCCAACGAGGCCGCCTTGAGCAGCGACGAGGTCCAGGCGAACCAGTTGCAGATCGATTCGATCCTCGAGACGCTGGACCGCATTGCCACCTCGACCGAGTTCCAGGGCCGCAAGCTCCTCAACGGCGAGTTGGACTACCGGCTCTCGGGGCTGACGACCGGGGCCACCGCCTCGGCGTTGACTTATCTCCAGGTGACCAGCGCCCGGGTGCCGAACGGGGGGAGTCGCTCGGTGGTGGTCAACGTCACGCAATCGGCCCAGACCGCCAAGCTCATCTACGCCGGTTCCAGCACCGGGTCCGGCGCCAAGACGATCCAGGTGTCGGGCAAGTACGGGACGGAGCAGCTCACGTTCGCCTCGACGACGGCGGCCAGCGACGTGGCGGCGGCGGTCAACGCATCCAAGGCCTTGACCGGCGTCTCGGCGACGGTCAGCGGCACCGGTGCCAGCACGCGAGTCCTGTTCCACAGCACGGATTACGGCAGTGACGCCTTCGTGTCGGTCGAGGCTCTGAGCGGCACGTTCACCGTTACCGGCGGCGACACGAATACCAAGGACTACGGCCAGGACGTGGGTGTCACCGTTAACGGCGTGGCCGGCGTGGCCAACGGTCTGGACGTGTCGTTGCGGACGGCGGCCTTCTCGGCGGACCTGACGTTGGCATCCGCATTCGCCACGGATCTTGCGGCCTCCAAGACGTTCTACGTCACCGGAGGCGGTGCCGATTTCAGCATCGCACCCACGCTGGGCATCAACGCGACGGCCAGCCTGGGCGTCCAGAGCGTCTCCACGGGCACACTGGGCAAGGCCAGCCTCGGCTTTTTGTCCTCGCTGAAGAGCGGCCAGGCGAATCAGTTGTCGTCGGGCAACTTCGAGACGGCCCAGCGGATCGTCCGGGCGGCATCCGAGCAGGTCTCGGGTCTGCGGGGCCGGCTGGGCGCGTTCCAGAAGAACACGCTCGGATCGGCGATCAACGCCCTGCAGGTCGCCTACGAGAACACCTCGGCGGCGGAAAGCGCCATTCGCGACGCCGACTTCGCCGTGGAGACCAGCAATCTCACCCGGGCACAGATCCTCGTCCAGTCCAGCTCGAGGGCGCTCGCCCTGGCCAACGCGGCACCCCAGAACGTGCTGCAGTTGTTTACGTAATCGAGTATCCCCCGACGGGGTGGACGGTGATCGCGATTTGGGCATTCAGGCCGGTCTCGCGGCTGGGCGGGGCCGGCCTTTTTCTCTGCCTCTTCGGGCCTGGTGGAGGCGGTCCAGCGGAAGGCGGCTCGGGACAGCGACGGGGAACGTCCGATATCTCTTTTTCGCAGCCGGCCGGCCGATTTATATCTAAAGCAGGTCGGGCCAATCGGTCGAAATGCGAGATGCCGTCGAGAGTATCGGGCCTGATTCAGCGGCCCGAACTCCGAGCGGTGTTCTGCTCAGGCCGCAGTCAAGAAGGGCGGCGGCAACTCACCAGGGATGGTGGGGGCTGATCGGGATGATCGGCTGACTTCTGGTGGCTTGACGGCCCGCGGTAGCGGGGGTCGTGGAAGTCAGCCCGCAAGCGCGGCGGTGGAATCCGCCTCTGGCGGGTCGAAATGCCGGGAACACCCAACTCCCGGCTCCCGAGATACAAGGCTGTGTCTCGGAGGGTGCAAGACGGACGCTTGCCCCCGAGAAGTCAGGGAGGATACCATGAGTCGCATCAACACCAACGTTCCGGCCATCCAGGCCCGGCATCGGCTGACCGCCAACAGCTTCGACCTTGGCATCCGGTTGGAGCGGCTGAGCACCGGACTGCGGATCAACCGTGGGCGCGACGATCCCGCCGGCCTGATCGCATCGGAGACGCTGCGAAGCGAGATCCGCAGCATCAGCCAGGCGATCGACAACTCGACGCGGGCCCTGAACGTCATCTCGACGGCCGAGGGGGCGCTCAACGAGATATCCTCGCTGCTCCTCGACATGCGGGCCCTCATCAATCACGCCGCCAACGAGGGCGCCAACAGCAGCGACGAGTTGAAGGCCGACCAGTTGCAGATCGACTCGCTCGTCGAGGCCATCGATCGCATCGCCAGCACAACCCAGTTCGGCGGCGAGAAGCTCATCAACGGGAACTTCGGATACACGCTGTCGGGCGTGGCGACCTCGGCCATCGCCAACGTGACCGTGTTCGGCGCCCGCGTGCCCACCGGGGCCTCGACGAACGTGGCGGTCCAGGTCGTTCAGTCGGCCGAGACGGCCCGGATCGTCTTCGCCGGCAGTTCGATCTCGCACAACATCACGCTGGAAATACAGGGGAATGTCGGCACCGAGGTGCTGACCCTGACCAGCGGCTCGAGTGCCGCCCAGGTCGCCGCCGCGATCAACACCATCGTCTCCTTCACGGGGGTATCGGCGACCGTCAGCGGCACGGGGGCCAGTACCCGGATCCTGCTGGACAGCCAGGCTTACGGCAAGGATGCCGTGGTGTCGGTCAAGCCCATCGAAGGGGACATCACGGTCCCGTCCGGAACGCTGGGGGTGGGGACCCAGGCCGTGGATTACGGCCAGGATGCCGGCGTGCTCATCAACGGTCAGACGGCGTCGATGGACGGCCTGAAGGCCTCGGTGCGCGCCAACGGGCTCGACTTGCAGATCGACCTGACCGCCGATCGTGCGACCGCACTCGGCACCAGCAGCTTCGAGATTACCGGGGGCGGCGCGATCTTCCAGATCGGACCGGAGGTGAACCCCAACGGCCAGGTGTCCATCGGCGTCCCCTCGGTCTCGAGCAGCAACCTCGGCAACGCGACCCTGGGCTATCTCACCACGGTTCGAACGGTGGGCAGCAACTCGTTGGTGGGCGGCGGGGCCACCAACGCCGAACGCATCGTTGTCGAGGCGATCAACCAAGTGGCCGTCATCCGCGGTCGGCTCGGCGGGCTGCAGCGCAATCAGATCGAGACCAACATCAACAGCCAGCGGATCGCCCTGGAGAACGTGCAGGCCGCCGAATCGGCCATCCGCGATGCCGACATCGCGACCGAGGTCGCGGCCATGACCCGGGCCCAGATCCTGGTCCAAAGCACCACGGCGGTGCTCGGCCTGGCCAACCAGTTGCCGCAGAACGCCCTGGCCCTGTTGGGTGGGTAGTACCCGCGGCCGCAGCCCTACCAGACTTGACCCGAATCCCGTCCCACGATGAGTGGGCGGGATTCTTTCTTTGAGTTTGAAGTCGTTCATGGGGCGAGTTGAATGTTCCCCAGCGAGACGGGGCTGTACAGGTATCGGCGGGCCCCGGACCACGTCGAGTACTCGCCCAGTCGGGCCTGGTAGCGGGCGAAGTTGATGCCAAAAATGGGAGCCGGCCGGCCGAGCGAAGCAAGCGGGATGCGAATCTCGGCCGTCCAGCGGTCGGGCTGCGATTGGTCGTCGATGGCGGCAGTGACGCCGCCTGCCCAATCGGCGTGGCCCCCCACCCGCATCAGGCACGGCGCGCCGCGCTCGGTAATCACCGCCCCGTTGGCTTTGACGGCGATGTGCAACAAGTCCTGCGGTACCACCCCCACTCCAGTCGGATCGAGCACGATCTCGATGACGTCCTCTCCCGCGGGCCACAGATCGTCGTAGGTCACCTGGTTGCTGCGGGTGATGATGCGTGCGGCCAGTTGGTTGTCCTGGCAGTTGAACGC
>JACQVT010000068.1 GCA_016209665.1 Planctomycetota bacterium
GTGCCGCAGACCGAAGAGGTCCGCAAGGTACTCATCGAGATGGCCAACAAGGCGGGGGCGCCCCTGCACTTCACGGGCAAGGACATCGAGTTCAGCTACCGGTTCGAGTCGTCCCGGACCGGCGGCCCGCAGACGCGGGTGAGCCTGACGGTGGGCAACTCGCGATTCGAGCATCTGGCGGTGCCGCTGCCCGGCGATCACCAGGCGGTCAACTGCGGCCTGGCCCTGAGCATCATGGCCCTCCTGAAAGAGCGAGGCTTCGTCATCGACGACCAGCGGGCGATCGAGGGGCTGGCCAAGGCGAAGCTGCCGGGGCGCATGGAGATGATCCACGAGTCGCCTCGAATCCTGGTCGACGGGGCCCACAATGCGGCCAGCGTCGAGGCCCTGATGCGAGCCATCGGTCAGAACATCGCGTATGACTCGATGGTGGTCATCTTCGGGTGCCGGGCGGACAAGGACATCGCCGGCATGCTCAAGCACATTCAGCTTGGGGCCGACAAAGTCATCTTCACCAACGCGACCTCGCCCAAGGCCGCCGATCCGGCCGATCTGGCGGCGGAGTACGCCGAACAATGCGGCAAGATGGCCCAAGTGGCCGAAACCCTCGAGGAAGCGCTGGACATCGCCGAGCGGGCGGTGACCCGTGAGGACCTGATCTGCATCACCGGTTCGTTCTACCTGGTGGGCAAGGCCAAGAAGCTCGTCGAGGACCGATACGCGCTCAAGGCCACGGCCGGCGTCCGCTGAGCGGCCGTCCGAAGGCCCGTGTGGGACCGGCTTGGCCCGTGTGGGACCGGCTTCCAGCCGGTCGGCTTCTGGGATCTTGGGGCGGGCAGCCGGTGACGATCGGGTAGCTGTCTCGAGTCTCCGAGCGGCGCCAGGTCTGTGGTACGTTCCATTCGGATCCCAACCTGATGATTTCGATTGCTGAGCAACTGAAAGACCTATTCTCGCAGGCGCTGGTCGCTTTTATGGGCGAGGAGGGGCGGAACGTCGATCCGTTGATTCGGCCGGCGGGCGAGGAACGGTTCGGCGACTACCAGAGCAACGTGGCCATGAGCCTGGCCAAAAGGCTTGGGGCCAAACCCCGAGACGTGGCGGCGAAGATTCGGGAGCATCTGCTCGCCGAACCCACTGCCACTGAACTCTGCGAATCGTTCGCGCTGGCGGGACCGGGGTTCATCAACATTCGGCTGAGCGCGGGCTGGATGGCTGGGCAACTCGCGGCGATACCGGCCGCGGCGCCGCGAGGGGCGGATCGGTTGGGGATCGAGCCGGTCGCTGCGCCCCAAACGGTGGTGGTGGACTATTCCAGCCCGAACATCGCCAAGCAGATGCACGTGGGGCACCTGCGGAGCACGATCATCGGCGACGTGATCGCCCGCGTGATCGGCTTCGAGGGGCACCGGGTGATCCGTCAGAACCACGTCGGCGACTGGGGCACGCAGTTCGGGGTGCTCTGCGCGCACCTGAAGGAGAAAATGCCGACGGCCTTGGACCGGCCGGCGGACGTGCACCTCGCCGACCTGGAGGCTTTCTACCGCGAGGCCAGCCTCCGCGACGAGGAGGACGCCGCGTTTCACGAGCGGGCGAGGGCCGAGGTCGTCGCCCTGCATAACCAGGACGAGTCGACGCTGCGGGCGTGGCGGTACATCGTGGACGAATCGCGGCGACACTACCTGCCGGTGTACCAGCGGCTGGGGGTGCTGCTGACCCAGGCCGACGAGCGCGGCGAGAGCTTCTACGCCGACCGGCTGGCGGACGTGGTCGCCTGGTTCGAGCGGGCGAGGCAGATCACGGCGCCGGCCGGGCTGTTCCCCGACGGCGCAATGCTGCGCGTCGAGGAGTCGGACGGCGCGCTGTGCATTTTCTTCGTCACCGCCTCGGGCGAGCCGATGTTCAAGAACCCCCAGGGCAAACCGTTTCCGATGATCGTCCGCAAATCGGACGGAGCATTCCTGTACGCCACGACCGACCTGGCCGCGGTGCGGTTCCGGGTGTTCGAGCTGGGGGCGGACCGGGTCATCTACGTCACCGACGCCCGCCAGGCCCAGCACTTCGAGATGGTATTCACGGCGGTGCGGGCCGCCGGGTGGACAAGCCGCGAGGCCGGCTCGGCGGAGGTGAAGCTGGATCACGTCACGTTCGGAACGATCCTGGGCGAGGACCGCAAGCCGCTCAAGACCCGCAGCGGCGAGAACGTCAGGCTGGCCGACCTGCTGGATGAGGCCGTGCGGCGGGCCGAGGCCATGATCCGCGCGAACGAGGCCGACCCCGACAAGCGGCGCGGCTTCAGCGAGGCGGAGATTCGCGACGTCGCCGAGGCGGTGGGCATCGGCGCGGTCAAGTACGCCGATCTGTCGCAGAACCGCCAGGTCGACTACGTGTTCAGTTGGGACCGCATGTTGGCGATGGAGGGCAACACCGCCCCGTACCTGATGTACGCCTACGCAAGAATCCGGTCCATCTACCGCAAGGGGGCGGGGGACAACCGTGGAGAGTGGAGCGTGGAGAGTGGAGACAGAGGGCAGGCGACAGAAGATAGGAAACAGGCGACAGGAGTTGTGATCACGTTGACGGAGCCCGCGGAGCGAATGCTGGGGCGGCAGATTCTGCGGTTTGCCGAGACGATCGAGTCCGTGGCGGCGGGCCTGCGGATCAATCTGTTGACCGACTACCTGTACGAGTTGGCGGGGCTGTTCATGAAGTTCTACGAGCAATGTCCGGTGCTGCGGGCGGGCACGGACGAGGTCCGGGCCTCGCGCCTGCGCTTGTGCGACCTGACGGCGCGGACGATGCGATCGGGTCTCGACCTCCTCGGCATCCGCGTGGTGGAGCGGATGTGACGCGCCTTCGGGGCGGATGACGCCCATTTCCTCCGATCGATCGCGTCCGACCCGCCCAATGCCGATCGGCCCGCCGGCCCGCCGTTTCCCACCCTCTGTCGCTCGGGTACGATGGTCGAGTCATGTTTGACTCGTCGGGGCCCTTGGCCGTCCATAGCCTGACCGAGGCGATGCTGTACCTCATGCTGGTTCCCTGTCGGGCCTGCTCAGGGGCACTGCTGCCGCGCCTCGAATTGAACAACGCCGCGGCATCGGCGGAAGTGCTGGTGGTGCCGGTGGCCTGCCGTACCTGCGGCCTGGAGGATCGGTTGCGGTTCGACTTGCGGCGCGTCGACCCCGGCGAAGCCTCGGGGGGCTGGGCCGCCTGGGCGGGGATGGCGGAATCGGGCAGCGCTCCGGCGATCAGCGGGGCTGACGAGCCCTCCCGCGTCATCGACGTTGCCGGCTGGCTCACGCTGTATGCCCGGCTCACCGACGCCGCCAGCGCCAAGAGTGACCAGGCCGCTTCCGCTGTGGATCGCGTCATGGTCCGCCAGCTCCAGATCCACGCCGGGCAGTGCATCGAGGAGGCCCTCAAGTTCTACGATGCCGACAACGATCTTCCGCCCGAGGATGCCTTCTTCACCGAGGCCGGTCGCCGGCAGTTCCGCGAGCGTCCCGACTTGTTCCTCCGCGGTCGGCTGGTCAGCCTGAGGGTGGCCTCACCCATCGCTCGGGACGCGGGCGGCGGCGATCCGGCCTGACGGACTGGCACCACGCACGTCGAGTGGTATGATTGGCCTCCATGACGGATCGGGAGCTGTTCGAGGCGATCAAGTCGGCCGCCCTGCTGCGGGGCGATTTCACCCTTCGCTCGGGCCGCAAGAGCAAGTACTACCTCGATAAGTACCTGTTCGAGTGTCAGCCCGCCATCCTGCGGGAACTGGGCGAGCGGTTCGCCCGCCGGGCCACGCCGGCGACGACACGGATCGCCGGGGCCGAGCTGGGCGGCGTGGCCCTGGCCGCGGCGGCGGCGATGGCCGGCGGCCTGCCCTTCGTCATCATCCGCAACGCCAAGAAGGACTACGGCACATCCAAGCCGTTCGAGGGCAAGCTCACCGACGCGGACAGCGTGCTGCTCGTCGAGGACATCGCCACGACCGGGGGACA
>JACQVT010000069.1 GCA_016209665.1 Planctomycetota bacterium
AAAAGGGGACATCACTCATTTTAAGAGGAAAAAGACATAACTCATTTGTGGCCAAGGGCCGGAACGACTCGAGCGAAGAGGAGCGGAGATTCAAAAATGAGTGATGTCCCCTGTGCTTCCGGCCGTCGTCGGAGATGCTGGTGGCCTCGTCCAGATGCCAGCCAGCGAGGTCCAGGCCAGAGTCGTTCCCGAGAACGTCGCTGAGGAAGCGGATGCCATGGGGCTCGTCCCGGACGATCGCCCGCTGCTGGCGGCCGAAGCCCCCTGAGCCCCCCCGACTTCATCATAGGCCGCGCCGACGAGCGCCGAGCCGTCGCCGCTGGCCGCCTTCATCCAGGTCGCGTCGTCCCCCCCCCGCAGCCAGGGGCGGCGCCGAGGCCGACCATCCCGCCCTCGGCCGTCCATCGAAACGCCTCCCAGAAGAGCGTGGGTGTATAACACCCTCCACACACCACGCGGCCGTCGGCGGAAATGGCGCTGGCGCAGGTCGTGCCCTCAACGCCGGTGATGCTGCCCAGGTCGGTGAGGGCCCAGTTCTGCCAGAGGTGGGCGTTGTAGGCGGGAACCGTGTTCGGGTGGAGCCAGTCCGGCCAGACGGCGCGACGGCTGCCGTACTTGTTGGCCAGCAGGACCGTACCGTCGGCCGATACACCCACGCCCTTCGGCACCGTGCCGATGTCCCACAAGGCGTGCTCGGTCCAGCGAAACGCTCGGCTTGCATGGTATTGATAGCCGACGATGACGCCGGCGTCGGCGGACAGGTCGGTCGGGGTGGCGTAGCGATCCGGGCAGAGCGACATGACCTGCCGGCCGGCCCGACGGCGCCCAGCGGGTCGGCCACCAACAGCCGTCGGCCTCGACCGACCGGCCGATCACCACCGACCCGTCGTAGGACAGCGCGGTCAGATAGCAGGAACGGGCGGAGGGCAGGAGCGTCTTGCCGCCGTCGCGGCTCCAAGCGAAGGCGGGCAGGGATGCCCGCCCCCCCAACAGTGAAGCAGGCCGGCGGCTTCTGGCGTCTCGCCGCCGGGTCGTTTACAGTAGTCCTTTGGCAGCCGCGGATGAATCCGCGGCACCGGCCAGGGGGCAGGTGGCCCCGGCCGGCAGCCTTCGGGAGACACGTGTCATGGACAGTTCGCTTACACCCGGCTTCGTGGGAGACCTCGTCGTCCGCAAGCAGCGGTTCGCGATCATCGTGAGCCGGTTTAACGAGTTCGTCAGCTCCCGCCTGCTCGGGGCCGCGATCGACACGCTGGAGCGGCACGGGTGCGACCGGGCCAACATCACGGTCATTTGGGTGCCGGGGGCCTGGGAGCTGCCGCTGACGGCGGCGAAGGTGGCGGCGACGCACCAGTTCGAGGCCATTATCTGTCTGGGATGCGTGATCCGTGGGGACACGCCGCACTTCGACTACGTGGCGGGGGAGGCCGCCAAGGGGATCGCCCAAGTGGGCTTGCAGGCGAAGCTTCCGGTGATCTTCGGCCTGCTGACCGCGGATACCCTCGAGCAGGCCATCCAGCGGGCGGGGGCCAAGGCGGGCAACCGCGGGGCCGACGCCGCCCTCGCCGCGATCGAGATGTCCAACCTGTTCGCCAAGCTTGACGGCGGCAAGTCGTAACGCCGCCAGGCAGCCATGATCAAGAAGCACAAACACCAGGCCCGAACCGTCGCCCTACAGACGTTGTATCAACTGGATATCCAGCGGCTGCCGGCGGACGCCGACGTGGCGCCGTTGATTTCGCCGTTGCTGGCCGAGACCGATCTGCCCGCCGACATGGCTGCCTACGCCCGGCGGCTGGCCGCCGGCACCTGGACGGCCCGCGAGCACTACGACGCGATGATCTCGAGCGTCTCGAACCACTGGGACGTGGCCCGCATGGCGGTGGTCGACCGCAACGTCCTTCGCCTGTCGCTCTACGAACTCATCGAGCAGCCCGACGTCCCGATCCGGGTGGCGATCGACGAGGCGATCGAGCTGGGCCGCGAGTTCGGCGCCGCCGAAACGCCGCAGTTCATCAATGGCGTGCTCGATGCGGTGTGGAAGCAGCACGAGACGTGCCGGAGTGCCCGGGCCGGGCAGGAGCCCGCCGTCGGCGGTGGTGGTGAAAAGCCAGGAGTCAGGAGCCAGCAGCCAGAAGTCAGGAGTGAGAAGTGAGAAACGGGGGCTGGGGTTTCTCGGAGCTTTGACGGACAAGAGGCGCAGGTTCGCCGCTTCACACAACGATGGGTCTCTTTGATCGATTCAAACAGGGTCTGGCCAAGACGCGGGACAAGATCGGGCGGAGCTTCCGCTCGATCCTGCCGTTCGGCGGGAAGATCGACGACGCGATCATCGACCGCCTGGAAGAAACCATGCTGGCGGACGACATGGGGCCCGCGGTGACGGCCCGGCTCATCCAGGAGGTGCGCAAAGCCTACAAGTCCGGGCAGATTGCCGAGACGCAGGAGATCATCCCCTTCCTGCAGCGGCAGATCGTCTCGTACTGGCCGGAAGCGGATCGGCAACTGCGTTTCGCCGAGTCGGGACCGACGGTGATCCTCGTCGTGGGGATCAACGGGTCGGGCAAGACGA
>JACQVT010000777.1 GCA_016209665.1 Planctomycetota bacterium
GAGCATTACGGCGTGACCGTCAGCGTGGATGACGCCTTCCGCTACGGCGTCGCCGACGTGCCGAAGAACCTGAGCCGGCTGCTGTGACCGTGCTCCCCCCGCGGCCGCGTGCATCCGGCGGATTGCGGCACCGTCCCAGCCGTCGGGAGTGGGAAAGTGGCAAAGTGAGAAAGTGAGAAGGACCAAACGCGACCTTCTCGATCTTTCTCGCCTTCGCACTCTGAGCCCTGTCGGCTACTCGGCGGACGTGGGTTTCTCGTCGAGCAGGTCGATCTCGACCGACGTGTTGAGGATCTGGGAAACCTTGGCCAATCCTTCGCGGCCCTCATCCTCCGAGGCCTGCGGGTCGGGGGCGATGCTCATCTCCATGGTGATACGCTGGACTTCGCGGTACTGCACGAGGTCGCCGGTGGTGTAATCGATGTAAGCGGTACCGTTGCCCCCGCTGGCGTTCATGCTGAACTGCATCCGGTCGAAGATGGTCGGCTCGGCATCGCCGGCCTTGGCGGGACCGGGCGCCGCCTTGGGCAGGGTCGACATCGACGACTTGACGCGGATTTTGGCGCAGGGCCGCCCGCGGAATTCCTCCACGCCGAGCAGCTCGTACTCTCCCCTACCCTGGCTGGCGATGTTCAGCATCGGCAGGGTCATCTGCCACTCCCGCGTCCAGGTGTCGCCGACGCGAGCCTTGCCGTCGTCGGGGAACATGCGGAACGTCGAGCGCAGGTGGTCCTCGATGATGTTGTCGCCGAGGAACTCGCGCATCTGCTTGATCAGGTGCTTCATGCCCGGCCGATGGGCCAGCTCACCCAGCTCCTCCAGGACCGCCTCCATGCCCTTGCTGAGCCCCTCGACCTTGAGCGGTTCACCCTCGGGCGAGAACGTCAGCGTGCACTCAAGCTTGGTCATCGACGAGAAGAGCCGGTTGACAATGTCAAACTCGGGCCGGGTGGCGGGCGACGGCCTGCGGGTGTCGACCTCCATCTTGATGCCGGCGAGGTTCATCTGCATCGCGATGGCCGGCATGGTCATGGCGAAGACCGACGTCTTGTCCGGGTTGACCCGCAGGCACTTCATCACCACTTCCTGCTCGAACCGCTGGGAGAACTTCTGCGGGGGCAGGCTGCCGAACAGCCGCATGGATCCGAACGTCGTGGTGGCGACGCGCGAGCGCTGCACCTGCCCGGGTGTGGGGGCGAAGCAAAACTCGACGGTGTCGGCGGGCCGCGAGGTCGCGGCGTCGTCGGCCGCCCACGCGGGCACCGCCGCCAGCCAACTCATCAGTGCGATTCGCAAGATGTTCATGATCAGCTCCTTGGGAGTGTGGTCTCACCGTTTCAGTGGCTCGGCACCGCCCGTCTGCGCCGCTTCCAGCAGGATGGCGCTGATCCGTTCCTGGTGGCGCCGGATCAGCAGCGTCTGCGTCGGGCTCAGTTGGACCGGGCTGCCGTTCATCGTGGCCTTGATGGTCTTGTCACCGGTCCAGGTCACCTCCAGGCGGACGCGCTGCTGGTCCTTGCCCGGGGCCGTCCACGCCGCCTGATATCCCTCGACGCTCGCGTCCGTCTGCTCGTCCTTGCAGCGGGCCAGGTCGCCCATCGTCTTGATCGCGCCCCACGCCTGTTCCATGCGGTCGATGAGCGAGGACACATCCTCCTGAATCTCGGCGAGCATGTCCGCTTGGCGGTGGGCGGCGCGCCGGGCGGGGTGCAGGAGGTCCCGGTCGGTGTCGGCGGCGGTGCGAAACGCGGTCACGGCCTCTCGGAGCAGGGCCGCCGCACGCTTTTCGAGGGCCCGACCAAGCTGGAGCTGAACCGTGAACACATCCTCGGTCGCCGTGGCCGCCTCCGTCCGTAGTTCGTTCAGCAGGCTGTCATCGGGTTCGCCCGCCAGCGCCATCTCGCGCAGCCGTTGCCGGACGTCGGCGCCCAGACTCGGGTAGGCCCGGGCGATCACTTCGTACTGGGCCCGGGCCTCGTCTACTCGCCCGAGGGCGTGCAGGCAGTCGGCCAGCCCCATGATCGCGTAGCCGTCCTCATCGAGGTCCGCATAGTCGCGGGCCAGCTCCTCGAACACCGGCAGAGCCTCGGCCGCCTTGCGTTCGTTGAACAGTTCCGTCGCCTGGGTGGATTTCTCGACGAACGCCATCATGCGGGTGGTGGCGTCGGGCCCGCCGGCGTTGCCGCCGGGTTCATCCGCCAGCACGGGAGACATCCAGGCCGCCGCCAGCACCGCGACGGCGAGTCGGCCGGCGGCGGTTGCCCGGTGCGGCCCTCGATCGGCAATGTTGACAGGCTGATACTGCGCGTCTCGCATGGCTCATGCTCCCAGGTATCGAGGAATCAGAGGCAGCAGTCTCATGTCCGGCTCGGGCGTCGTGGCCGCAGGTTGCGTCGAAGTCGGTCGTTGGTAGATGCGGATCGGCGGCTCGTCGGCTTCCGCGGGTACGGCCATCAGCTCCGGTACGATGCCCTCGACAAGCACGATGGCCGGGCTGACCGGTCCCGGCATCGCCGCCAAGCGCGCCCAACTGCTCATCAACCACGGGCTGATCATGACGGTGACGGACTGGTCGCTCGGCCCCACCCCCGGTTTCGGTTGGATCGTCGGATGGCTCGTGGTCCACCATCCCGAGATCATCCAGCCGGCCAGGAAGAACGCCACCGACGCCGCGATCGCCCCCGCGTATCTCCATCGCCCGAGCCGCGCGGCCCATCGCATTGTGCGGACGCTCGCGGCCGGCGGCGACGCTGCAGGATCCAACAACCGCCGATCCAGCGAGGCCACGATCCGGTCCCGCAGTCCCGCCGGCACGTCGATCGGCCGCAGATCGGTCAGCAGCGCGAGCAGGCCGCCCCATTCACGGCCGCAGGCGTCGCACGCCTGAAGGTGGGCCTGAATCTGCCGACTCCGCTCGGCGTCCAACCGCCGATCGAGGCAGGCGTCCATCAGTTTGTTTACATCGCGACACTCCATACGCCGTTCTCCGATGTCTGTCGGCCGGTCATCAACTCACGAAGCTTCTTGCGCCCGCGGTACAGATACGTGCGGACCGTGTTCACGGGCACCTGAAGCACCTCGGCGATCTCGGTGTAGGGCATCTCGTGAAAGTGGAACAGCACGATCGCCGCCCGATGCATCTCGTCGATCTGGTCCAGCCAGTAGGCCCACTCCCGGGGGCTGGGCACCGCGTCGGGCTCGACCTCGCCGGCGGCCGGTTCTGCCTCGGCCAGCTTGAGCTGCAGCCGGCGTTCCCGCCCGCGCGACCGGATGCGATTGATGGCCAGGTTGCTGGCGATCTTCAGCAGCCAGTTGCGGAACGACCAGTTGCGGTCGAACAGGTCCAGCCGCTCGAAGGCCCGCAGAAACGCATCCTGGCTGACGTCCTCGGCATCCGACGCATGACCCAGGATCCGCAGGGCCACCGCGTACACCGACTTGAGGTGGCGATCCACCAGCGTGCCGTAGGCCCGCCGGTCGCCCCGGCCGACGGCCTCGACGAGTTCCAGGTCCGTCGGACCCGTCCCAGCGTCGCCGGGGATGTGTTGTGCCTCCCTCACAAGCCGTGCCTCACCTGGTGACCGCCATTACTACACCCGCCCGGTTCCGTGAGTTTCAGACGTACACACACCAACGAGCCGCGGGGTCTATCCCGGAACGAGCCGCAGGGTTCATGCAGGACGAGCCGCGGGGTTCATCCCCGCGCATCTCGCCGCCCCCAACGGGGTCCCATCGCTATGCGCCGATCCCGTTCAGCCGCTGGGCCGCCTCGGCCAATTGCCCGCCCGCCACTTCCAGCGGCCGCAGCGCCGGCCCCATAACCTCCGCCAGCAGCAGGGTGTCGATCTCCTGGGCCAGCAGGTCGATCTCCTGCTGGCGATCGCCGACGATGGCGGGCCGTCGGCGCCGCAGCGTCGGCGATGAGTCGGGGCTACCCGTCGCTGGCGCTCCGGGCTCCGTCGGTCGGCTCGCGGCGGCCAGGGACCGCCCGGCTTGCACGTCCCGCACGCATCGGCTGTAGATCGCCGCCAGGGCCGCCACGTCGATCAACGCCACCACCGCCAGCCCGTGCAGCAGTTGCACCGCGCCCAGGGCCACCACCACGCGGTACAAGCCGTGCAGCCAGTCCGTCAGACTCATCCCCGCCGAGACCATCTGCAGCAGCCCCTCGGCGACCGGCTGCACGAACGGGAACCACACCACCGCACCAACGATGAGCAGTCGCCCGATCGCGCTGGCTCGGTATCCCCGCGACAGCCGGTCCACCAGTTCTTCGTCGCCGCGGAGCGGCAGCTCCGCCAGTTCCGCCTCGATCTGGGCCGCCACGTCGGCCGGCTCGGGTAATTCGTCGCCGAGCCGCAGTTGCCGGATCGCCGGTCCGTGCTCCGCTTGTAGCCGATCGACGACCGACGCCACCCGGTCGGTCAGGCCGCGGGCACGGATGCGGAACAACTCGCTGCCCGTCGGGACGTGCCGATCACCTTCGCGGGCGGCACTGCCCGCCATCGCCCGGCCCAGCCGGCGGATCGCCCATCGGCTCAGCCAGTACACCACGCGGAGCACCGGCCAGCGGCCCGCCCGCGCATCCATCACCTCGTCGGCCAGATCGACGTCCGTCCGCCGCGACCGCAGCAGCCGCACCGCGAGGGTCCGGCAGAACTCCGGCCCGAACGCCGCGTTCAGCAGCGTCTGGCGATACTCGGCGCCCAGCACCCGGCTCACCTCCTCGACCCAGTGGTCCAGCTCGAAGTGCGCTTGGATCCTCGCGGCGTTCTGCCGCACCTGGGCCCGCAGGTTGTCCTCCTTGATCCGGGCCGCCTGCTCCGCGTCCACCGGCGCCAGCACGATCTCGCGCAGCCGGTCCAGATCGCGCGTGAACCGCTCGCCGATCGCCGTCACCACGTCGCGGTCCGGTGCGTACCGCCGCCACTGCGGATCGTCCCAGATCGCCGCCACCCGCTCGACCAGCACGCCGGCCCGCGGATACTTCGCCGCCAGGAGGAACAGCCGGTCCTCCCGCACCTCGTAGCCCGCCTGTTGCAGCACGTCGCACGCCCAGCTTCCCTGCTCGCGGGCGAAACACTCCGCCTGATGCTTCACTTCGATGGGCGAGCGACCCGGCGTCGACCAGCCCTCCTCGTCCGCCAGCAGCTCGTCCGCCTTGTTCAGGACGAAATAGACGTTGGCCGTCGCCTGGACCACGTCGTGGGCGAACGCCACCCACGCCCGGTCGGCGATCTTGCGCGGCGTCACCACCCACACCACGCGGTCGAGGTACGGCGACACGCCTCGGGCGATGACTTCGTGCTGCCGGAAATCGCTGTCGAAATCGGGGAGGTCCACCAGGGCCACGTTGCGGATCGCATCCGCCTCGTGCGGGAAGAACTGCAAGTCCACCGTCGGCGTCAATCGGGCGATCTCCGCCAGCCGCGACCGCGCGGTTGCGATCATGTCGCGATGCACGTAGACCAGCGGCCGGCTCGTGCCGGCGCCGACTTCCTCGCGGTCGATCGAGATTTCCCGCCCGGCCAGGGCGTTGATCAGCGTCGACTTACCCACGTCCTTGCCGCCCAGCAGGCCGCACACCACCAACGGGTCGCGGCACGCGCTGTCGGCCCCCGTGACCAGCGGCGCCGGCGGGCGATCGAGCAGCCGGGCCAGCTCCGCGTTGATGCGGGCCAGCTCCGCCGACGCCGCGTCCGTGTGGGACCGGCTTCCAGCCGGTCGGACTTCGGGAGGGTGGCCCGCGTCTTCAGACGCCGGGGAGCCGAAGGGGGTTTGGGTGCCGCCGCCGCGAGGACGAATCATCGGTTCCCCCAGGTTCCCAAGGACGTGGGCGGCCACCCCAGCCAGACCCTCACGGAC
>JACQVT010000778.1 GCA_016209665.1 Planctomycetota bacterium
AGCTTGGCATCGCCGGCGTTGCTCGCCAGCTCCGCCAGCACGGTCACGGCCGCCAGCCGCTCCAGCGGCAGCCCCTCCGGCAGCTGCAGCCGGTACTCGACGCGACCCGCGCCCGTCCCACTGACCTTGTCCATCGATAGCCGCCGATGACCGGTTTGGCCATCGAACGCCCACTCAGCGAAATCCATCGGGTTGAACCGCAGCGCGAGGGTCTTCACGTCCAGAGCCTCGGCCGGCGGCCGAGGCGCCCATTCGGCCAGCAGGTTGACGTAGTTGCGGGCGACCGGCGCGTTGCCGTCGAGCACCTCGACCAGCAGGGCCCCTACGATGCCCCCCTTGACGTCGGCCTCGACGCGAATCGCCGGCTGGTCAACCACCTGGAACGGCGCCCACGTCGCGGGCCGCGATTGCCACCGGCCCTCCCGCCGGCTGCCCAAACCGTCGATCCAGTCCGTGCGGAACCGCAAGGCCAGACGCGGGGCGTCCCGGTGCGACCAATGGCTGATCTTGATCGGCACCTCCCGCGGCTCGAACGGGTTAAGCACGATCATCGGCGGAGCATCGATGACCACGAAGTCTGCCGAGTTCAGGTCCGCCAGGGTAAAACCGGGAAACCAGAACGCATAGCCGAACTCCTTCAGCGTGCGGTCGTAGTTGACGAACCCGTTGTGCTCCCATTCGATGTCGCTCAGCTCGGTGTACACGTAGCCGCAGACCTTGTCGTGCAGCCGCAGCTCGTTGGTCAGGAACTTGAAACACCAACTCACGTCCTGGTCGCCCTGGCCCGCCCCGATGCCGCCGTATTCGCTGTTGATCAGCGGCTCGTTGCCCTGCTTGCGGCCGCCGATGTAATTGAACGTCGAGCCCGGGTGGGTCTTGTCCACCACCTCGCGGATGTGCTCGCGGGCGTGATTGTAATCGTTGATGTAAAAGTGCCACGAGTTGATGTCCGTCACCACGTGGTCGTAGTTGCACGGCGAGTTGTCCTCGACCAGCCGCGTCGGATCCAGCCGCTTCGTCAGCTTCCACATGTCCTCCACCCACACCTGGTGGTCGGACTTGTAACCCCCGTGGCCGATACCCCACGTCTCGTTGAAATCGCACCAGGCGAACGTGCAGGGATGGTTGCGGTCACGAGCCACGACCGCCTCCATCATCTCCTGCCACCATCGGCAGGCCTGCGGGCTGTGCACCCAGTAGTTCGGCAGGTCCTGCATGATCAGTACGCCCAGGCGGTCGGCCCAGTACAACTCCCGCGGCACCGGGGCCTTGATGTGGATCCGCAGGAAGTTGATGCCGATCGCCTTGCACAGCTCGTAGTCGCTCCGCACCACCGCATCGCTCGGGTACTGGTAGATGCCCTCCGGATGGAACGACTGGTGCAGGGCCCCGCGCAGATACAACGGCTTGCCGTTCAGACGGATGTACTGGTAGTCGCGGCCGTCGGCCTTGCTGATCGAGACCTCCCGCAGTCCGAAGTAGCTCTTGACCGTGTCGACCGCGCGCCCCCGCTTGGCCAGCTCGAACGTCACCCCGTACAGCCGCGGCGAATCCGGCGACCACGGCTCCGGCCGGTCCACCACCACCTCGGCCGACACCACGAAGGGGCCGCCGCCGGCCGGAACGTTGTCCAGTCGGACACCAACCCGCTCGAACTCGCCGTCGGGGCTGAAGATCGTCAGCTCGTCGACTTGCTCGGGATGCTCGATGGTCAGGTCGTACCGGATGGAGCCGTCGGCGACCTTCGGTGCGCTGCGCACCGCGCTGATGAACGCCTTGGCCCGCGGCTCCAGGTAGACCGTCTGCCAGATGCCGCTGTTCCGCGTGTACCAACCGATCTGCTTGCCGGTCGGCTGCTCGTCCTTCGTGAAGTCCACGGCCCGGATGACGATGTCCACGGTCTGGCCGAGCCTGGCGTGCCGGCCCAGGTTGATCTCGAACGGCACGTAGCCGCCCACGTGCTCCCCCGCAAACTCGCCGTTCACCCAGACCTTCGCTTCCCAGTCACAGGCCCCCACGATCAACCAGGGGTCGCGTCCCGTCCACGGCCCGCCCGAGGGGAGCTTCACCCGCCGCGAGTACCAGCCCACGCCGCGGTATTCCGTGTCCCCGATGCCGCTTAGGCGGCTCTCCCACGGAAACGGCACGGTGATCTGCCGGCCGAAGCGATGCTTGCCCGACCGGAACCATTCCTCCTTCTCGCCCGCATCGTTCGGGTCGAAGTCAAATGCCCACTGACCGTTGAGGTTGACCCAGGCCGGCCGCTCGAAGTCGGGCCGCGGGTGTTCGCGCAGCGGGGGTTCGGTGGTCATCAGAT
>JACQVT010000752.1 GCA_016209665.1 Planctomycetota bacterium
ACCAGAGCCAAACCGCCTTCCTGAGCGACCTGACCAACGCCGGCACCTTCATTGCCGACAACAACAGCACCACCCACGTCGCCGGCACCATCACCAACAACGGCACCATGACCATCAGTGCCGGCGCCAGCCTCACGGATCTGGTGGTCGACGCCGCCGCGATCCTGACCGGTGGAGGAAGCGTCACGCTCAGCGGCGGCAACGCCCGGGTCCTCGGCAGCGGGATGCTGACCAACGCCGCCGGCCACACCATCCAGGGCCAGGGCAGCTTCGGCCTGAACACCATCCGCGTCGTGAACGACGGCCTGATCGACGCCAACGTCAACGGTGCCGTTCTGCTGCTCGATCCCAGCAACGGCGGTAACGTCTTCAACAACGGCATCCTCGAAGCCAGCGACGGCGGCATCATGAATCTAAGCGGCAATGCTGGCGGGACCTTCACTAACAACGGCACCATCCAGGCCCTGAACGGCTCGGCCGTCCAAACGGTCAGCAGCGGCGTCGTCACCAACAACGTGGCCGGCACGCTTACCGGCGGGTCCTATCGCTCGGTCTCGACCGGCGATGCCTCCAGCGTCGCCCTTAACGGGCCGGGCGTTTCCGCCATCGCCGCCGACACCACCGTTGAGCTTTCCGGTGCCGCCGCCACCATGACCTTCGGCGGCACGGCCCTGCATAGCTCGCTGGTGACCAACAGCGGCGCGCTCAAGATCCTCGACGGTCACACGTTCAACATGACCAACGCCCTCGCCAATAACGGCATACTCAGCCTGGGCGGCGCGGGCCTGGCCGACGCCACGCTCGACAGCGGCGGCAACATCACCAATACTGCGACTGGCGAGATTTTCGGCCACGGCACCATTGAGGACACCATCCTCAACTCAGGGCTCGTCCGGGCCGCCAACGGCACGCTGACGCTGCATGGCCTCATCGACGGCCAGTCCGGCACGATCCAGATCGACCCCGGCGCTTCGATGGATCTCTCCGGCGCCGGCGGCGACTCCGACACCGACTTCCTCATCCACAACGGCGTGAACCTCAACCTCGGCGCCAACAACCTGCTCGTTCGTCAGGACTACACCAACGGTGGCTTCGGCGCGGGGAACTCCTTCAACCACCGTGCCAACGTGACGGGTACGGGCCTCCTCCTGGCCGAGCCGTCCGTCACGCAAACCCTCACCGGCGATGTCGCCGGCGGCACGACCGCGGCGGCGACGATGGATTTCGGCAACCTCCGCGTCGGCGAGCAGGTGACCCGGCACTACGCCGTCAACAACGTCGGTGACGCCGGCCCCGTCCTGCGCGGCGCCATCCAGACCGACAACACGACCGGCAACGGCGGCAACATCACCGACGCACGCCTGAGCGGCAGCGGCGTGACGACCCAGAACTTCGGGCCGATCAACAACAACGCGGCGACGGCCGACTTCGCCGTCACGTTCACCGGCACGTCGGCCGGCGCCCTGACCGGCCAGCAGGTCGCCCTCGTCAACAACTTCGACAACGTGGGAAATCAGACACTCTCGTTCACGGGAGCCGCCTACAACGCGGCCGTGGCCAGCGTCACCCCGAGCATTAACCTCGGCGACTTCCACGTGGGCGACGTGGTGCCCGGACAGGCCGTCAGCATCTCGAACACGGCGCCCGTCGGCGCCTTCGCGGAGGATCTGCGGGCGGAGAACATCACCGCCAACCCCGACGCCATCCTCGTCGGAGGCAGCCCCAGCGCGGTCAACGTGCTCGCCGGCGGCACGAACACCGAGGTGTCGGTGGCCGTGGGTACGGCCACCGCCGGCAACAAGACCGGGACGGTCACCATGGACCTCCTGTCCAACGCCACCGTGAACGGGGCCGCCATCCCGGGCTTGAGCCCGCTCTCGCTCGGGCAGGCGACCGTCAACGTCAGCGCCGCCGTCTACAACCTCGCCGCGCCGGTCGTGGACAACGCCCAGCCGATCGATTTCGGTGTCGTCCACGTCGGCGACAGCGTCACGCCGCGGAACCTGTCGATCACCAACGACGCCCCGGCCGACGGGTTCTCCGAAGGCCTGAACGCCGCCTTCGGTGTTCCGGGCGCCGGCCTTACGACGAACGGCGGCTCGATCTCACTCCTCGCTGCCCAGAACACCGACAGCAGCTCGATGAGCATCAACGTGAGCACCGCGACCAACCAGCTCATCAACAGCGGTGTGCCAGTCCTCTTCCAGTCCGACGGCACGGGGCTGAACGGCCTCGGCCAGACGGACCTCGGCACGCAGAACGTCAGCGTTGTCGCTCAGGTCAACAGCTTCGCTGAGGCCCTGTTCAGCAAGGTTTCCGGTGACGGCAGTTTCCTGATGAACGGCCCCACCGATTACGCGCTGGACTTCGGCACGGTGCTGCAGGGTACACCGTCCCCCGCCGCCGGCTTGAGCCTGCTCAACGACGTTCTCGCCCCCGCGGACGATCTGGCGGGCAGCTACGTTCTGGCGGCACCCGGGTTCCTCTTGAGCGGGTTCGGAGCTTTCTCCGGACTGGCCGCGGGCAGCTCGATCTTGGGTCTGGACATCTCCCTCGATACGAGCACCCTCGGGTCGATGACGGGGACGGTCACCTTGATGCCTCGCAGTGAGAATCTTTCCGGCTTCAGCGGCCCCCAGCCGGACGTGGTGATCCACCTCTCGGGCAACGTCGTGCCTGAACCGTCCGGCATCGCTTTGTGCCTGCTGTTTACGGGAGTCTTCTTTGGCCGGAGGCGCATCCGTCGACGATGAGCGAACCGGCGGCAGCGAGAAGGACGGACGATCCCGATCTTGTCCACCGGTGCTATCAACCGGTGCTATCACCGCACAGCCAGAGTCCCGGCCCATCATCCAGGCCTCGTGGCCGAAAGCCACTCCAGCCAGAGGCCCCGGGTTTCGCGAGAAAGGAACTCTGAACGAGAACTAGCGGGGACAGGACTCGAACCTGTGACCTCGAGGTTATGAGCCTCGCGAGCTACCAACTGCTCCACCCCGCAGTAGAGTAAGCC
>JACQVT010000755.1 GCA_016209665.1 Planctomycetota bacterium
ACTTGCAGCTCCGGGGGTACCTGACCGTCTACCTGAAGAACGGACGTTTCCGCGAGATGTTCGAGGCCATCTGGATCAACCGCAAGCGCATCCTGTTCATCCTCGGCAAGCTTCTCCGCGGCTCGCGCCGCGCCGCCAGCAGCTCCTGGTGGGCCGGCACCGGCCGCGTGCCCTCTTTCGCCGGCCCGGGCGGGTGATGCGGATCAAGATCACTGCGGCGGCCCTCCACCGTCGACGCCCGTAATTGCCTGAGCGAGTTCAACCGGCTTCAGCGGAACACGTTCTTGGGTATGTCGTTGGGTGTGATCCGGCCGGCGATCAAGGGCCGTTCTGCCACCGCCCCCTGGAGTTCGGCCGCCACCTGCTCGGCGCAGGCGATCAGGGCTTCCTCCAGGTTGTCGAACATGGGCGTCGTCACCGGCGGCGCCTCGCAGAGCCCCTGCCACTGGCCGCGTCGATGAGCGAGTTGGATCGGCACCGGCGTTTGAACCGCCAGCCCGTTGCCCACCTGGTCGACCTCGATCGTCGCGTTGAGGCGGAAATGCATGCCGTCGGTCCTCAGCGATGCGGAGGGGCCCGAAACGGCCGCACAGACGGCACCAGGCCCACGGACCCTGCATCGGCCTGCCGAGAAGGCGTCCCGCGTAAAAACCGATCCGAGGCCCGTTATCAGCACGCCCGATAACCCCGCGGATGCTTCGGCCCATGCCGGGCAAACCGTTCAGAAACTCCCCTCATCGTTGCTAACTATCGGGCTCGAATGGGTCGATCCAACTCCAGACAAGGAACCGACATCCTGTTCGTCGTGGGGAGTTCTCCATGGAAGCTGCCGTCATCGACCTGCTGAAGCGCTCCGCTGCGATCCCGTCCATGCCGCAGGTGGCGGCTCGGTTTCTGGAAATCATCCAGGACCCGGACTTCGACTACCGCGACGTGGTGGAGGTGCTGTCATCGGACCCAGGGACGGCCAGCGAGATTCTTCGGTTGGCCAACTCCTCGCTGTTCGGCGTGACCCGAAACGTCAGTTCGCTGCCCCAGGCGTTGACGCTGCTGGGCATGCGGCGGGTCCGGTCGCTGGTTCTCGGCCGATACATCGTCGACAGCATTGACCGCAAGACCGATGTCGCCATCGACCTTACCTACTTCTGGCGGCGCTCGCTGACCTGTGCCGTGCTCGCCGGGCACTTCGCCGCCGTGGCCGAACCGCAGTCCCGCGAGGAGGCGTTTATTTGCGGCCTGCTGGCGGACATCGGCGTGGTGGTTCTGGCCGAGGCCATTCCCGGCGAGTATGCGTCGCTCGCCGCCCAGTATCGGCCCGACGGTGAGCTGGGCCTGGCCGCCAAGGAACGGGCCCTGATCGGCATCAGCCATGCCCAGGCGTCGGCCCTGGTGCTCGCTCATTGGCGGTTGCCGGACCTCGTGTGCGAGGCGGTGAACTGGCACCCCTGGGAACTGGACGAGATCGAGGCGCCACCCCTGGCCCGGGTGGTTGCGGCGGCCGACGTGCTGGCCAAGTATTTCTGCGACACCCAACCCGATCTTGGCCGCGTCCTGGACGTGTGTCGGCAGATTGAAACCTTGCTGGGACTGAGCGACGAACGGCTCGGCGAAATCCTGCTCCAGATCGAGCACCAGATCGCCGACTTGGCCCAGACGCTCCGAGTTCAGACCACCGGCCTGGACACCTGTCGCGCGCTGGCGGCCGCCCTGCACCAACAGATACTTCAGACGCAGGCGGTCCCCGCGTCCTGACCGTCCGGCCTTCCTACCCACCCCGAGCGCCGCCCAGGATCGCCTCCACCGCCAGCTCCGCCGGCATGTTGATCGTCGATCCCAACGCCTGGCTGGCCGCGGTCCGCAGATCGAGGTTCGGTTCCGACGTGGCGGCCTTGATCAGCTCCTTAGTGGTCTGTTCGTTGAGCCGGTTGCCCAGGTAGCGGGCCGACTCGGCCAGTGAACCGAACGCCGCCATTCGCAGCGTCGCCGTCTGCTCCGCCGCCAGCGCGACGGCGGCGATGGCGGTCTGGGCGGTCGGCGTGTTCAAGAGAGCCAGCACGCGGCCCGCAGCGATCCGCACCTCCTCGGACGCGTGGTGGTTTAAGGCTGTCACCAGCGCTGGCTCGGCCACAGCGGGATCGAACACCCGCGACTCTTTCGCGGCGATCCGCTGCAGGGCCCGCGTGGCCTCGAGAGCC
>JACQVT010000768.1 GCA_016209665.1 Planctomycetota bacterium
GCGTAATCAGCGAGTAGGGGCCGGTCGCCCGGGCGTGAATCTTGTCATCCACCAGGTGATGCAGCTTCAGCATGTACATGTACCCGACGGCCACCGGCTGATCGAACGGCTCGCCGGTGCGGCCGTCGCGCAGCGTGATCTTGCCGCTCCCCGGCATCTCGACCAGCAGTTCCTTGGCATCGCCCGCCCGCTGAATCACCTCCGCGGTCTCGCGACGCTGGCGGACGTGTTCGTTGGCCTGGCCGCGGGCGGCCTCGATCTCCCGTTCGGTGGCCCCGTCGAACACCGGCGTCACGGCCTGGAAGCCCAGCACCGCCGCCGCCCAGCCCAGGTGGGTCTCGAGGATCTGCCCGACGTTCATGCGGCTCGGCACGCCCAGCGGGTTGAGCAGGATCTCCACCGGCGTCCCGTCCTCCAGGAAGGGCATGTCCTCCTCGGGCAGGATGCGGGCGATGACGCCCTTGTTCCCGTGCCGCCCGGCCATCTTGTCGCCCACCGACAGTTGTCGCTTGGTGGCCACGTACACCTTGACCATCTCCAGGACACCGCTCGGCAGTTCGTCGCCCCGCTTCATCTGGGCCAGCTTGCGGTCCCGCTCCTCGACGATCTCTTGCAGCCGCGGCCAGTACCGGTCGATGACCTTCTGGGCCTGCTCGCGGGCCTGTCCCTTGAGCCACTTCATCTCGCCCGACTGCATCATGGCCATGAAGGCCTCGATCTGCTCCATGATGACCTCGGACGACTCCGACTTGCCCACCTTCTGCTTGGTCGACGGGTCGACCATGACCTGTCCCGTCTGCCGCTCGATCACCTCGCACATGCCGCGGAAGATCACCACCAGCTTGTCGTCCTGGGTCTTCTTGTAGTCCTTCATCTGCTTGTTGAGCTGCTTCTTCTGCTCGTCGGTCAGGTGCATGCGGCGGCTGAACCACTTCGTGTCGATGACCACGCCTTCCTCGCCCGCCGGCAGCTCCAGCGAGTCGTTCTTCACGTCCTCGCCCGCCCGGCCGAAGATCGCGTGCAGAAGTTTCTCCTCCGGGCTCAGCTCGCTCTTGCTCTTGGGGCTCACCTTGCCCACCAGGATGTCTCCGGGCCCGACCCGCGTGCCCACCCGCACGATGCCGTTCTCGTCCAGGTTGGCCAGGGCCCGCTCCGACACGTTCGGGATGTCCCGCGTGAACTCCTCACGGCCCAACTTCGTCTCGCGGATCTCGATGTCGTACTCGTCGATGTGGATGCTCGTGAACGTATCCTCCTTGAGCAGCTTCTCGCTGATCAGGATCGCGTCCTCGAAGTTGTATCCGTCGAAGGTCATGAACGCGACGAGCACGTTGCGGCCCAGGGACAGTTCACCCTTGTGGCAGGCCGGCCCGTCGGCGATGATCTGACCGGCCTTCACGTCTTCTCCGAGCCGGACCACGGGCCGCTGGTTCAGACAGGTCCGCTCGTTGAGCCCCTGAAACTTCCGCAGCACGTACTCGTCGGTGCCGTTGATATCGATGCGGGTCGCGTCGACGGCCGTCACCTTCCCGCCCTTGATCGCCTTGAGCACCATGCCGCTGTTCTCGGCCACGTGCTTCTCCATGCCCGTGGCCACGATCGGCGGCTCGGTCCGCAGCAGCGGCACCGCCTGCCGCTGCATGTTCGAGCCCATCAGGGCCCGGTTCGCGTCGTCGTGCTCGAGGAACGGGATCAGGGCCGCCGACACCCCCACCGTCTGCTTCGGCGAGATGTCCACGTACCCCACCTCCTTGGAGTCGACGACCGCGAGGTCCCCGTTCACCCGGGCCAGCACCTGCCCCGGGATCAGTTTGCCCGACTTCGGGTCGACGACCTCCGGCGGGGCCAGCACCGCCCGCATCTCCTCGTCGGCCCGCAGCATCGCGGTCTCGCCGTTGACCTTGTGCTTGTCTACCTTGCGGTAAGGTGTGACCAGAAAGCCGTAGTCGTCGACGGTGCTGTAGATGCTCAGCGAGGCGATCAGACCGATGTTGGTGCCTTCCGGCGTCTCAATCGGGCAGATGCGACCGTAGTGACTGATGTGTACGTCGCGGACCTCGAACCCGGCGCGCTTGCGATTCAGGCCGCCCGGTCCCAGCGCCGAGAGCCTTCGCTCATGCGTCAACTGCGACAGCGGATTGGTTTGATCCACGACTTGCGACAACTCTCCGCGGCCGAAAAACAGC
>JACQVT010000759.1 GCA_016209665.1 Planctomycetota bacterium
CGTGAGTCACGAGCTGCGGACGCCGCTCACGTCGATCATCGGCTTTGCCGACCTGCTCCGCGACGCCGCCTCATCGGACTCGGCCACCGACAGGACGCGGCTCGCCCGCTACGCCCACAACATCCTGAGCAGCGGCCGCAACCTGCTGGACATCATCAATGACCTGCTCGACCTGGCCAAGATCGAGGCCGGCCGGATCGAGCTGCACCGGGCGATGTTCTCGCTTCGCGACGTGTGTGAGGCCCTCTACGATCTGACCCGCCCGCTGTTCGACAAGAAGCAGATCGCGTTCGAGACGGACCTGGCCGACGACCTGCCGATGCTCAACAGCGACGCCGGCAAGCTGCGCCAGATCCTCTACAACCTGCTCAGCAACGCCAGCAAGTACACGCCGGAGGGCGGCCGGGTGCGGATGGTGGTCGAGGCGGTCAACGACGGCCGCCAGGTGCGGCTGTCGGTCGCGGACACCGGTCCGGGCATCGCTCCCGACCAGCATGAGCGGATCTTCGAGAAGTTCCGCCAACTCGATTCCTCCGTGACCCGCGAACACAGCGGCACGGGTCTGGGCCTGGCGATCACCCGCGAGCTGGCGATCATGCTCGGCGGCGGGATCCACCTGGAGAGCGAGATGGGCCGCGGCTCGACGTTCATCGTGGATCTGCCCGTCGAGTGCCCGGAGGTAGTCCAGCGCCGCATCCCGGCACTGACATGAAGAAGCTGTCAGCTCTCAGCTTTCAGCCAGAATTGAGAGCAGGTCGAAGACCTGCCGGAACGGTCGAAGGACCCATGACCCACACGACTGAGATCAAGGCCCACATCCTGCGGGATTACCGTCTTGCCGGCTGGCAGGAGCGGATTGTCGGTCGCTGGCATTACCGGCAGCTCGTCGCCGACGACGACTGGCGCAACGGCTGGATCAGCTTCGACACCGTGACGTACAACCCCGACGACGGGGCGGTCTACTGCGGGCTGAACTCCATCGACGGCGACCTGCTCTACCGGTTCGAGCCCGCGACAGAGCGGTTCATCGGCTTGAACAGCAGGCGATGGACGGATCCGTTCGACGTGAAGATCCACCGCACGTTACTGCACAACCGGTCGGATCGGTGCTTCTATTTTGGCACTTCGCTCCTGCACGACATCGACCAGCAGCGCGAGGCCCCCGGTGGCAAGCTCGTCCGCTACGACCTCACCGCCGACCGCTACGACGTGCTGGGCGTGCCGGTTCCGATGCTGTACATCCAGTCGATCGCGGCCGATTTCGCCCGCGGCAAGATCTACGGCTTCACCTACCCGGCCGAGGCCCTGTTCGAGTTCGACCTGGCCGGCCGCCGCGGCGAGGTGCTCGCCTACACCGGCAACGCGATGTTCTTCTCGCAGCCGCACAATCCGGTCGTCGATGGGGCGGGCTGGCTGTGGGGGACGTATGCCGAGACGCGGGCCTGGGACGAGAAGCTCAGCGACGTGCCCATCCGGCTGTTCAAGTATCACCCCGAGGGCCGGCGGTTCGTCTGGTTCGACCACGGCCTGCCCCGCAAGGCCGACCGGCGACAATTGCTGCCCGATCCGCCCGCCCCGGCGGGGGCGGCCTCGGCCCTGGCCGAGACCCGGCACCGCGACGATTTCGGCTTCTGCGACAGCATGGCCTACGACGGCAAGCGCTACATCTACGCGGGCACGGTTGCCGGCGCGTTGTGCCGCATCGACACGCAGACCGACGCCGTCGAGAAGATGGCCAACGTAATGGCGACGGGGCGTTTCCCCGGCCTGACTGTCGCCGAGGACGGCACGCTGTACGGTGCCGGCGGCATGAAGGGCCACACCCAGGTCATCCGCTACCGCCCCGGCGACGAACGCATCGACAGCTTCTTCGACTTGGTCGACCCGGCCATCAACGACGGCCCCGCCCGAATCCACGAACTCGCCGTCGACCGCGACCACCAACTGTACCTGGCCGAGAACGATAACCACCAGCGCTCCAGCTATCTGTGGACCGCGCGATTGCCCTGAGCGAGCCGTACCTGGGCAGCCGAACGCATCCTACCGACGAGGAACTCCACCAGGCCGGTATGGCGGCGGTTTTGACGGCGGCCCGGCGTCGCCTGAGCCTGACCGACTGCGTGAGCTTCGAGGTCATGCGACGCCGAGGTATCCGCCAGGCCCCGGCTTTTGATCGGCATTTCCGCGAACAGGGATTCGCGGACGTCGAGTGATCGTTGCACGAAACCGCGCAAGTCTCACGCCGATTGGGGTTTACTGGGAAGTCTCGCGGCGGCCGGGGCCCGATCCGCCCAAGGGCCCCCGACAATTCGCCGGTTGAAACGGTTTTGGAATTGAATGTTCCGAGACGTTGCCGGATAATACAGGATAAGAGGCGAGTGTTGTCGGTGGGGGCGAAGAGGAGACCCGGCGAGCCCACGCCGGGTCTATCCGGGCGCGCCAAAGGACGCGGGCGGAATGGCCCGCGAGCGTGGAGCGAGGCTCGTGTGATGCCGCGGAACATGACCGGTGTGATCGCTTGCGTCGTGGTGTTGGAGGCGTGGTTCCCGCCGCGCGCCGCCGCCGAGTCGAGCCACGTGTTCGGACTGCACTTCTGGGACTGGGGTGCGAACGTCGTGGTGATGAGCCATCGCACGGGTTGGATCGTGGAGAGCTACCTGGGCAGTCATACACCCAACGTCTCCGGCATCGCCAACCCGCTGACCGGCGAATCGTTCACGTTGATCCAGCGGATCGACTGGAGCTGGGAGCAGACCGTGCCGCTCAACACCGCCCCGACCGATCAGGACACGTTCGCCCAGCAGTGTGGTTCCAGTTGGGCGCGCCAGATCAAGAAGCACTGCCGGCACTACGTCATCGGCAACGAGATGGAGTTCTTCGACGTGACGCCCGCGGACTTCGCTCAGGCCTTCACCAAGGTGCGGAACGCCATCAAGGCCGAGCAGCCCGAGGCCAAGGTCATCATCGGTCACTTCAACAATGGGGCCAACATGCGGGCCACCATCCGCCTGCTCGGCCGCGACGGCTACGACGGCATCGCGGACCACACCGGCAGCAGCGTGCCCACCGGCTACCTCGACATGCTCGACGAGGAGAACGCCCGGCCCGAGGTGGGTGTCTACATCACGGAGTGGGGTTGGGTGAGAGACACGAACCCGAACGCGGCCCAGGTGATGCGCGGATTCTACAACGCCATCGGCCAGTCCAACGCCGGCCGCTCCCGGCAGGTGTACTGCGCGTGCTGGTTCGGCTACAAGGAGGGGATCGGGTGGGACCATTTCAGCATGGAGATTTCGATCATCGACAAACCGGCGTTCGCCGCCTGTACGGCCCTGGGCACGTCGGTCAACTCCTACGCGGCCAATCCGGTGGTGATGAGCAGCCTTACCGCCGACGTGCCGGATGAAGGCAACGTCGTGTCGTGCCGTTGGCTCACCAACGTGCCCGCCCGGACGCAGCTCTGGTGGCGGTTGCTGGGCGCGGCGGCTGGAGCGAGTACGGTCCTGGACGACTCGCTCACGACGGTGCATCAGGTGTCCACGATGGTGCTGAATCCGTCCACCGTGTATGAAGTGACGCCGATCTCCACCGCCGACGATCGCGGCGATGCGGGCGGACGACGGTTCCGCGTGAAGACGGGACCGTGGCCATCGCAGGCGTCGCAGACTGGGGCGGGGCAGGTGGCGGTCTCCTGGACCACCGACTGGCCGACGGACAGCCGAGTGGAGTTCGGCCGTACGCCCAGTCTCGGGCAGCTTGTCGAGCAGCCAGCCCTCGTATCCACCCACGAGGTGAACCTGACCGGCCTTCCGGCGGGGCCCCTGTACTACCGGATCAGTTCGAGCGAGCCGAACCCCGACGGCCTGGCCAGGCTGTACTTGCGGGCCCCGATCCGGTCGACGTGGGTCCGGATGGCCCTGGTGGGCGACTTCGACGGCAACCGGGTTGTGGACCAGGAGGACTTCGGACACCTTCAGGCCTGTCTGACCGGCTCGGGTATCGCCCAGGACGATCTGGCCTGCGTCGACGCCCGCCTGGATTCCGATAATGACGTAGACCAGGCCGATGTCGGGGTCTTCCTGGCCTGCTACAGCGGGTCGGGGGGTACCCCTCCGGCGGAGTGTTCGCTATTCTAGAACAGAGAAAGGCAAATCTCTGTGAGCCGGGCGTAGGGAGGAACTGACTGAATGCCACCAATCAAACGAAGTGCGAGGATCACGCTCTCGGCGGTTGCCGCTGACGCCGGTGTGGCCCTCTCGACGGCCTCGGTGATTCTTTCCGAGAACCAGGAGTACCTGCGCAACTTCAGCCCCAGCACGATCCTTCGCGTGCGCAAGAGCGCTCAGCGGCTGGGCTACCGGGCCAATCTGTTCGCGTCCGGCCTGCCCGGCAAGGGCTCGTCGCTGTTCTTCATGCTGGCCGTGCCCGCTCTCGATCCAGGCACGCCCGGGGCCCACTACTCGTGGGGACTGCACGGCGACCTGATGGGCGGCGTTGCGGAGACGGCCCATGAGGCCGGCGTGTTCCCGATCGTGGTGTTGTTCAAGCCGCAGCCGGGCGGCGCGGACAGCCAGAGCTTTGACCGCGTGCTGCACGGCGGGGCCTTCGGGGCGATCGTGTGCAGCCCGCCCGCGCCCCTCGAGAAGATCCTGCGGCAGCGAATCAAGGAGTCACAGCCGATCGTGGTGGTCTTCCCGGAGCGCGTTTCGGAATGGTCGTCCAACGTGGTGGACATCGACAACGTCGCCCTCGGCGAGCAGGCCGGGCAGCTCTTCGCCCGGCAGCGCCGCCGCAAGTGGTTGATCATCCTGGACGAGGAGAACGAAGAGGCGCACGCCCTGCGATTGCGGGGCTTCCAGAAAGTCGCTCGTGAGTGCCGGGCCCGCGTCGAGCGTCTGCCGTGCCCGCACGAGGTCAGCGCCGACGAGGCCTCGGTGCGGGTCGCGCCGTGGCTGGCAAAGTTCCGGCCCGACGCCGTTTTCGCCCTGGCGTCGCGGACGGCCCAGGGCTTCCTGCACGCCTGCAAGCGCGTGGGGGTCGAGGCGGGCACCGAGGTGTTGCTGGTCGGGTGCGACTGCTCGATCTGGCAGACCCCCCTTCTGCCTCGAATCACGTCGCTGGAGGCGTCGTGGCGGCAGGTCGGTGAGACGGCCATGCAACAGCTTGGCAGGATGCGGGACGACGGCGGATCGCGGTTCGGAAGCATCCTGCTGCCGCCGACGCTCGTGCCCGGCGACACCTGCCCGCCGGCGAACTGAAACACCACATGTCGCCCGGATTCACGGCATCCGTTACTGGCGCCGAAGCGCCGAACAGAAGGGTGCGCATGAGCATCAAACGATCACTCGTCTGGCTGCCATGCGAAACCCGGCCTCCCACGGCTGACGCCGGCGTTATCTCCTTGAGTCCTCAAAGCGCGGATCGCCGGGCAGCCACCGGCTCACAGATCGTGACGCAGGTCGGCCACGAGCCGGCCAGGGGGGAAGAGCCGCAGGGCAAGTGCGGTGGGGATCACCAGTTGTACCACGCGGGACGGGTCGCCCGGATGAGCCGCGTCCTGCTCGGCGGCGGCGGCGGTCTTGTAGCGTCGATTCGCGTTGTGCTTCTTCGCGGCATTCGAGACACGAAGCCCCCGGCCCGACCGCTTGAACGCGATCACGCCGCCACCCCCACCCGCA
>JACQVT010000771.1 GCA_016209665.1 Planctomycetota bacterium
CGGGTAGCCGGTTGCCATCGGCCTGGAGTTCCACCCCGCGGGCTCGCAGTTCGTTCAGAAAGTCAGCGGCTCCGGTCATACCGTCCCCCAATCGTCGGCCTCAGCCCGTGGCGGAACTTCGTCTGGGGGGCAGCCGTCGCCGTCGTGTTCAGTTCCGTCGACGCCGTTGACATTGACCATACCGGCGGCTGTTGGCTCGTCCTCTGCGGTTCTGTCAACGTCAACACCGTCTCCGGCGGTCCCCCCGGCTGTATCGTCGGCGAGCACAAACCTCTGGCTCGGCTGGCCGCCCTTCGATCCGGGGCGTGGGTATTCCCAGCGCCCAAGCCCCGCCTCGACGAGTGCACCCAGGGCCGCTTCAGCGTCTGCCGCGGTCGCGAACTGCCGGCGGCACCGCATGAGGTCACGAGCGGTCACGTGGCCACCATTGCGGCGGATCAATTCCAGCAGCCGTCGGTGGTCAAGATCGCCCTCATCCTCGCCCAGAATGGCGTAGACCCGGCGGGCCTCGTGCTTGAACCACTCGACCACTCGGATCGCGCGCTGCATATGATCCGCGCTGATGCTCGCCGCTCCCGCAGCGCCTGCTGCCACTTCCACGCACGCGCACAGCAGCGCGATACGGGCACAGGCACCCTTGAGCTTCCCGTAGTGCGCCGCTAAGTCATCGCCGGGCATCTCCGCCACTTCGCGAGCGTGCTGGTCGTGCCAGGCGATCCAAATCGGTTTTGCGTCCTCACTGATCGGGATCAGCCGCGGCCGCGGGCCACCAGTCTCATCTATGCACGCCGGGAGGGTCTGTAAGGCGCTCACAAGGTCACGCCACACCGCCGCCATCTCCTCGGACAGTTCAGCTTCGGTCCACAAAGCTGGCTGCTCGGGCGGATACGCCAAGAGAAGGCGCCCCAACAATCCCGCCTCCCGCTCCGCTACACCGAACAATCGCACCAGCGTGCCCGGCTGAATCGTCCCCAGCACCGAAACGGCTGCGCGCTCAATGAACAGCGTCCCCTTGTTGCTCTTGCGGTCGATCGTGACCGGGCCGGCGTCATACATCGACAGCCAAGCTGGCTGATCGCTGCCCTTGCCCCCGGCCGCGTAACGGTCAAATGCTCCAACCCATGCTGCCATTTCATCGCGAACCAAGCACAAGCCCAGCAGGTTCTCCTCCAGGACACAGCCCAGCTTTTCAACCGTGATGTCGCTGACCAATACGCGCCGCTCGTGCGGTTGTTCAGGCTGCTCAGGGGGATCAGTGGCGGGGCCTTTCCGCTCCGCTTGCTTCCAGTTCGCAAGCCGCACCCCGTAGTGCTCCATGTCCCGTCGGTATTGCTGCATCGCTTCGACGAACGCGAGCCGCGAGGCTTTGTAGAGGTCAATCAGGGGCTGCGCCACCAGCTTCAGCACATGGGTCTTGATAGTGCCGGATCGGCCCACCAGCACGCCCCACAAAACGGCGGGCTCAACCCAGCCCCGCTTCACCAGGACGGCTGCCCGGTTCCCAATGCTCCCCGCCACCACCACAAGTGCTGCCAGCGCCGCATAGGCGGGGTCCTTGCCGGTCGCTGCCGCAACGGCCTGAACATATGTCCGCATCGGCTCAGGTAGCGCCTCCAGCGGGAACGACTTGTAGGGTTCCACGTGGGGCAGCCTCCGGGCCTCTGATCGCTTGCCGCTCGGTCGCGGCGTCGTGCGTACCGTGTGCATTGCCCGCGGCGTACCGTTCGTCATCGCCGATCGCACGGCCTGGACCAGTTCGGTCTCGCAAAGGGGCGGGGAGTTCCGACGGTTCCACGGGCGCAGCAGGTCAACGATCTGGCCTTCGGTCAGACGCTCGCCCGCGTCGGTCTGGAAAGCCGCGAGATGCCCGGCCAGACTGAAGGCAGTCTTGTTCCGCGCACCTTCCGCTACGCCCGTTGCTCGTGCGACATACCGTCCGGCGTCATCCATCAACTTAGCCGAAGCATTGCCGTCGTGCCCCGCGGGAACCGTGACCGTCGCCGGCTCGGGGCGGATCGTCAACTCGTGAAGCCAGCCCGGCAGGGGAGCGGGCTCACGATCGCGTGGGCTGTGCCCGTCACGCCACCGGTACTGTATGCCGCTCGCATGAATGGATGGGTCCGCCACGACGTAGCCGCCATCCCCGCGAACGTCAATGCCGGGTAACAGGTTGGTTCGGTTGCGCACTTCCCCGCCTGGATGCTGAAACGACAGGTGCCGGCCTCCCCCGCCGGTCAGAGCCTCTACGGTCGCAGGCAGTTCGCCGTGCTTCGCCTCCAGTGCCGCCAGGCTCGAATCACCACCGTGTCGCGGATCGATGTCGAGAGTGACCGTACCGGATGGCGCCCCCGTCTGGATGCCGATGTTCGCGTCGGGCCACCGCTGCCACCAAGCCGC
>JACQVT010000772.1 GCA_016209665.1 Planctomycetota bacterium
CCGACACCACGGCGTCGGCGACGCGGCAGAGGCATTCGTCTCCGGTCTGCTGGCCGCACGACCCGTTGTAGGCCCGGAAATGGTCCACGTCGATCTTCAGGATGCTGTACGGACGCCCGTAGCGATCGAATCGGTCATGCTGTTGCATGACCATCTCGTCCATGGCCCGCCGGTTCAGGAGATTGGTCAGCGGGTCCCGGCCCGACAGGTTCGTGAGCTTCGCGCTCAACTCCTGCAACTCGTGGGTCCGCTGGGCGAGGGCCTGCTCGGCACGGTAAAGCCGCCCGTGCAGGTCGACCCGAGCGAGCAGTTCCTGGGTGGTGAACGGCTTGGCGATGTAGTCGCTTCCTCCCGCCGAGAACGCTTCAACCACAAACTCGGGCCGGGGGTTGGCCGTCAGAAAGATGACCGGGATCCCGGCGGTGGACTCCTGCGACTTGAGGGCCCGCGACGCCGCGAACGCCTCTTCCCGCAGGAGCGCGACGTCGACAAGGATGAGATCCGGCCGGTATTCCCCGGCAGGTCCGACGAGGTCCGAGCCCGTGTCTAGGGTTCGAACCGTGTGCCCGGCCTGCCCGAGGGCCTGCCGAACGACGACGACCGCGGTCGGGTCTTCACAGGTTGCGAGGATTCTGAACGTTTGGCTCATAACGATGCTGTCCCTGATCACTGGGCGGCGATACGGCCTGCGGTAAACGAGCGATCTCCGCCTCGAGTTCCTTGATCATGGTCAGGGCGGTTCCCACTTCACCCTTTTCCCCCAACGCCTCCAGCCGTTCCGCAAGCAGACGTACGGGCTCGGCGGCGACGGCGGCGGCCCCGCCCTTCAATCCGTGGGCGACCGTGGACAACTGCCTGGCGTCGCCCTCCCGTGCCGCCGCCTGCAACCGGCCCAGGGTCCGCGGGAGACCCTCCAGGAACGCGGCGAGGACCTCGTCGAACAAATCGCGGTCGCCGTCCAGCAAGAGCAGGGCCTTGTCGAGGTCGAAGGGAAGTTCGCCCCGGGCGGCCAACGCCCATCCCGTCGATGGAGCAGGCGTCGCCGCGTCCGGCGCTCCTCCCCGAGAGCGCCATTTTTCAACCATTCTGTGTAGTCCTTCAGCGTCAATGGGTTTGGCCAGGTAGTCGTTCATGCCCGCGGCGATACATCGCTCGCGGTCTTCGTTCCTGGCATGGGCCGTCATCGCGATCACGGGCAGATGTCGCCATCGCCCGTGGCCGCGGATCCGTCGGGTGGCTTCGAGCCCGTCCATCTCCGGCATCTGTACGTCCATCAGGACCAGATCGAACGAGGCACCCTCGAGGGCGTCGAGGGCCTCGCGGCCGCTGGCGGCGAGGGTGACCTGATGTCGGGCCTTGGTCAGGATTTCCGCCGCGACCTTCTGGTTCACGGGATTGTCTTCCACGAGAAGGATGCGGGCCGGTGCCCGGCCGCCCCCGTCCCCGTCATCTCCCCCTGCTTCCGCCGGCCGCGGCGTGCCTGTTTTTGGGCCGGCGAGGACCTTGAGCAGGGTCTCCAGCAACAGGGCCTGCTTGACGGGCTTCATCAGCCAGTTGTTGCGGGAGACGACCTGCGGATCCAGGCACTGGCTCTCGCGCCCCAAGGAGCTGAGGAACACGATGGGCGGCGTGGTGAGCAAACCTGCGTCGCGGATCTCGCGTTCCACGGCCAGCCCGTCCATGCCCGGCATCTGGACGTCGAGCAGGACGACGTCGAATTCGGGGCCCTGGCGAGCAGCGTTTCGGACGACTTCCACCGCGCTGACGCCGTCACGGGCAGATTCGGTGGAACACTCCCAGCGGTGGAGCGTCTCGTCGAGAATCTGGCGGTTGACGGGGTTGTCGTCGACGATGAGCACACGTTTGCCCGCGACGTGCGACAACGCGCCGCGTCCCCATCTCTGTTCGACGTCCTCGGAGACGCTTCGGGTGCGGCTCACCTCGCAGGGCAGGCGCACGCGGAACGTACTTCCGCGTCCGACCTCGCTCTCGACCGAAATCGTGCCCTCCATCAGCTCGACGAGCTGCTTGCAGATCGCCAGTCCCAGGCCGGTGCCGCCGTACTTGCGGGTCGTGGCGCTATCGGCCTGGGTGAAACTCTCGAAGATCATGGTCAGGCGATCCTGGGGCATGCCGATGCCGGTGTCCCGGACCGAGAGAAGCAGCGTGGCCCGGTGGTCCTGCCGCGACTCGACCTCGACGGTCAACACCACTTCGCCGCTTTCCGTGAACTTGATGGCGTTGCCGGCCAGGTTCACCAGCACTTGTCGCAGCCTTGTCGGGTCACCGTGAACGTGGGTGGGAACATCCGGATGGATATGGCAGATCAGTTCGAGGCCTTTGCGGGCGGCGCTGCGGGCCATAAGGTCGGTGACGCCTTCCACCGTGGCAATGAGATCGAACTCCACCTGTTCGAGCGACATCTTGCCCGCCTCGACCTTCGAGAAGTCCAGGATGTCGTTGAGCAGGGCCAGGAGGGACTCCGCGCATTGCAGGGCGGTACGCAGGTAGTCCCCCTGCACGCCGGTCAGGTCGGTGGCCAGGGCGAGTTCGGTCATCCCGATGATGCCGTTCATGGGCGTGCGGATCTCGTGGCTCATGTTAGCCAGGAACTCGCTCTTGTGACGGTTGGCTTCCTCGGCCAGATCCTTGGCCCGCTGCAGGGCGACCTCCGTCTGCCGCCGCTGGACGATCTCCTGCCGGAGCTTCTCGTTGGATTCGCGGAGCTTGAGCGTCCGCTCCGTCACCATGTCCTCCAGGTGAGCGCGATGCTGGGCCAGTTCGCGCTCGCTTTCCTTGCGGCGCACCATCTCCTTGACCAGGAGTTTGTTGGTCGAGATGGTCTTGCGCTTCTCCTCCTCGAGCATGCAACGGGAAAGGAAGTCGCGGCGGGTGTGCAGCTCGATGAAGTAGCTCGAGAAGCCGCAGATCACCGCGGTGCTGATGAAGAAGAAGCCGTTGTTGACCAGGATCGGCGTTTCCGTGGCCACGATGAAGATGGCCACGATCTCGTAGGACACCACGATCAGGCTGGAAACCAGGCCGGCCCAGACGAACCTCAGCTTGCAGAACGCGCAGGCGAACTGGATCACCAGGATGAGGCCGGCGTAATAGGTGGCGTTGCCGGGCGGCGGGGCCAGGCTGATCATGACCACGATCGCCACTCCGCCCGTGGTGACGGAGGTCCCGATAATGGCCTGGTGGTACCGCAGGAATCCCTTCCAGAAGGTGGCGACGACGGACGCCGCCACCACCGGGCAAACGACGGTGTAGCGGATCAACCAGAGTTGATGCTTCACCGAGGGGAGCAGGATCGCGTCCAGGATGCCGAAAACGGCATACAGGAACAGGCCCATCGACATGGCCACGCGCATGTGCTTCAGCGAGGTCTGGATGTAGTATCGCTGAAACTCGGTCTCGAGTTTCCCCTCGAAACGCAGCGGCCATCGCCACACGACCTCGCGGTTTGCGTTCGCCATCGTGCCTTGCCGTGTCTCTTCGAGTGCGATCCACGTCCGAGGCTCTCCCCGTGAAGTCAAACCGGCCGGTCTGCTTGGTCCGTCGGTTCTGCCCGTCCTCTATCGCGGGTCCCGGGGGCACGGACAAGCGGCCGGAAAGGATTTCCATTTACCGGGCCTGACCGGGCCCATGTGGGGAGTTGTCTCTTATCGTACCCAACGACGACGATCCCCGGCCCGCCGGACTCGCCGTCGCCGATACGTCCGGGAAAACCGCTGCCAGCTTCCGTCAAAAGAGCGGCCGCGGCCCGGCGTTGTATGCGTCGCGGGACCCACGGTAGTGACATCGGCCCGCAGGCATGGGCACTTCACACTCATGGCCCGCAAGGCGCGTCCGCCTGCACATTGGCCCCACTGTGGCAGGCCTCAAAGACGGCGTAGTCGTCCATGTCGATATCTTCGTCCGGGTCCAGTCGGGCCCACAGACAGGCCGGATCGGTGGTCGTCCATCCCGGCCCCTGGAGGCAGGCCTGGAAATACCCGAAGTCTTCCTGATCCACGTCCCCGTCCTGATCGTGATCCCCCGGCGCCGCGACAACCAGGTTGATGCTCGTCGTGCCGGGGTTGTTGACGAAGGCGTAGACGAAGCCCCCGGGGACCGAACCGATGGTGAGGTTGCCGGCGGAGCCGGTGAACGACGTCGTGTAATCGAGAAGCGGGTATTCGCCCACGCCGAAACCGGCCCGCGGAGTGACGTTGACGATGCCGCCGGTAACGGCGAGGCCGCCGGCGCTGGAGATGATGGTCAGATC
>JACQVT010000797.1 GCA_016209665.1 Planctomycetota bacterium
TCTCGCGAGAGCAGGGCCAGTCAAGGCGGGAGTGGCTTTTTACGCGCTTACGACGTTCAGCCCATCGGGCCGTGCTTGCGCGCTGAGATGTCAACTCGCTGCCGGGAAGGAGCAGTCGCATGTCGTTCGTGAACGGGTGGCGTCCTCTGGCATCATGCGGGGCAGTGGTGGCCCTGGTCGCTTCAAGCCTCGTCGCCGCGGTGACTTTCGATGGGACGCTCGAAACCGGCCCCGGTCAGGAATGGGCCGACGCGAAGTTCACCGCCACCCAGGACAACTACACCGGTTACGGCGACCAGCGGCTGACGCCCGGAGGCTTTCCCGGTTCGGAACTTGATGAACTCTACGTGCGGACGGATGGCACCTACCTGTACGTGGGATTGACCGGCAACCTCGAGCAGAGCGGGAACTCGATCATCCTGCTGTTCGACCCGGGCGCCGGCGGACAGAACGTGCTGGCCACCGAGATCGCGCCGCGGCCCGACGAACTCCCCTGTGCCCCGAACGGCCCGCCCGTTGCAGTCCAGGGGCTCGGACAGGGCCTGCTCCGCAACGACAACGGCACGCCCGACGACACGACCGACGATGTTACTTCGCGCGACGCCGGCAGCACCGGGACCAAGCTCGATGCGGGCTTCGCCCCGACCCACGCGATCGCCCTGGACACGCTGGGTGGGCAGACCTACGTCACGCAATACAACCTGTCCAGCGCGTCGCTGGGCAACTGGGACGATCCCAGCACGGGCTTTGGCGGCTGCGTGCCCAATCCGAACAGCCCGGCGTCAACCGAGACCCTGCCTTACTATGCGACCCGCGTCTATCGCGGCTCGGGCAACGTCAACAGCAACGACGGCACGCTCAACGGCGGCACCAACCCGAACGGCTCGAAGTTCGCCTTCAACAATACCGGCAAGTTCGGCGTCACGGGCGAGTCCACCACGCCGCCGCCCGCCCCGGGCTCGGGCCTTCCGGGCGATCCGCGCTCCCAGACCACCGGTCTGGAGGCGAAGATCCATCTGGCCGACCTGGGCTACACGGTGCCGGTCGCCAGCCCGCTGACCATCAAGATGTCGGCGCTGCTGACCGGCTCCGGCGGGTTCGTCAGCAACCAGACGCTCCCGCCGATCGGCGGCGGCACGAGTCTGGCCAACCTCGGCTGGCGGCCGGACTTCACCGCCGTCGCGGGCGATCAGTATGCCACGGTCACGCGGACCTCGGCCGGCTTCGGTGCGGTCATCGACGGCAAGGACATCAACGAAACGGACTGGGGAGTGAGCAACATCGTCGCCAGTCAGGACACGGTGACGTCCTTCGGCGACCGCGACTGCCTGACCGCGACCGGCGGCTCGGAACTCGACGAGCTGTTCATGCGGACGGACGGCAACTATCTGTACGTGGCCGTCACGGGTAACCTCGAGACCAACGGCAACGCCCAGGTTCTGCTGCTCGACGTCCAGCCGGGTGGACAGAACACACTCAAGACCGAAATCGCTCCGATCGTCGCCGAGCTGCCGTGCTCGGGCAATGGCCCACCCGGCGCCGTCCAGGGCCTCGGGCAGGCACTGCTGCATAACGACAACGGCACGCCGGAAGACCCCACGGACGATACCACTTCGCGCGACGGGGCCTCCAACGGCACGGTGCTCGACGATCAGTTCGAGCCGGATTACGCGATTGCCGTCGACACCAGCGGCAACAACGTCCACGTGACTCAGTACAACCTGTCGGCGACCTCGCTGGGTACCTGGGACGATCCGGGCACCGGCCTGCCCGCCTGCGCCGTGAACCCGCCGCCGAACGAGGCCTCCAACGAGGCGCTGCCCTATTACGCCACCCGCGTGTACCGGGGACAGATCGCGGTGGGGGCCACCTCGGCCGGTCCGGCCAGCTTGACCGGCGGGAACAACGTCAACGGCTCGGAGTTCGCCTACAACAACGCTGGTTCCGCGGGAGTGAGCGACACCGCCGTGGCCGCTGCCGGCAGCGGGTCACCCGGCGATCCCCGCAGCCAGACCCGCGGCTTGGAAGCCAAGATTTCGCTGCTCGACCTGGGATTCACGCAGGCTCAATTGCCGTTGGCCAGTCTGGACATCAAGGCAATGGTGCTGCTGACGGCTTCTGACGGCTCCGTCAGCAACCAGACCCTGCCCGGCATCAACCAGGGCACGAGCACGACCAACCTGGGACCCCGGCCCACGTTCGCGGGCGTGCCCGGCACACAGTACGTGACCGCGAGCCTGACCCGTGACGAGAACTTCACGGCGATTCTCGACGGCCGAGACCTGGTCAACAAGTACGGCGTGGCCAACGTCTACGCCAGCCAGGACACGGTCACCGGCTACGGCGATGTGACCCTCGTGCCGGTGGCCGATTGTGACCAGCAGTACTCGCCGGGTTCGGAGATCGACCGCCTGTGGGTTCAGGACACGCAAGACGCGATCCCGGCCCTGGAGATCGGTGTCACCGGCAACCTGGAGGGCAACGGCAACAACCTGGTGATCTTCCTGGACACCATCCCCGACAGCGGCGAAGCCCTCCTGGACCCCAACGCCGGCCGCATCA
>JACQVT010000798.1 GCA_016209665.1 Planctomycetota bacterium
ACTCTCAACTCTCCTTGCGGAACAGCGCCCCGGTTACCATAGTGTGCTCTTTGGGAACCGCATACGCGTGTCCATCGCCGCTCAGACCGGAGGGCCCGGATGGAGAAAAAGTGTATTCTGCGGAACGAAGCCGAACCGCCCCGCCCCTGCCGCGCCATAGCTCATTGTTAACACAGAGGATACGTCCAACGCCTTCCCGGCCGCCCCTTCCGGAGGGACAAAACCAAACCCATTTTTGAACCGCTTTCCGGCCCCAGCGAACCCATCCGCGCATTCAATCTGCCCGGCGTCTATCCGTATCCAAGTTCGCCCCGTGCACCCGCCATCGACACGCGGCCAACCACGGGCGCTGCCATGGCCTGATTCACCCACGCCCGGCGACAGTTGACGTCTTCGTCCCCGCAGGCCGCAGCCTGAACACACCGAGCAGCACCCAGCCGTACAGCGATTGCACGACGCCCGCGACCACGTAGGACTTCACGGACAATTCGTGAAACGCGCCCCCGTCCGGACTGACCAGCAGCCGCATCCCGACGATCGTGCCCACGGCGCTGAGCAGGACAACGATCGCCGCGATCAGGTGACTCACCCGGACCCACGAGGTGGCCAAACCGACGACGCCGGCGAGCCCGAGGACCGCCGCCACGCCGTACATCACCCGCTCCCAGACGAAGACGATCGTCTCGGCATGGGCGGTCGCCCGCGTCAGTCGCTCCAGCGGCAGCTCCGGGACCGCTGCCGGCGGTCTCGAGTCCGACGCGTCACCGTCGCCCGCGCCCGGCCGCGGCTTCGATGAAATGTCGCCGTCATCCGCCGCCGGGCTCGAGGCCCCCACCATCCCCGGTAACGGCAGCGCCGGCAAGCCGATGTGGCCGGGACTCGTCCCCGGGTCCCCCCCCGCGCCGCGATTCGCCAACATGCCGGCGATGAAGAGTCCGCCGGCGGCCCGCGCGCCGTTGTACTCGCGCACGTGGGCCGCGATCTGCTGCGTACCCCACGCGAACAGCCCCGCCACAATCAGCGATGCGCACGGGACCAACCGCGCTGCCCACCACGACGGTTGCTTGTGCATACTGGATAGATGTGCGTCGGCAAGAGCCAACGACGGCTCACTCCTTCCCGCCGCCGGGCGCCGTCATCGCCGACGGGTCGAGCACCGTATTCAACTCCGACTCGGGCAGGACGGCCTTGGCCGCCACCACCTGCCGCACTGTCCGTCCGCCGGCGTAGGCCTCCTTGGCGATCGCCGCCGCCTGGTCGTACCCGATTCTGGGGGCCAGGCTCGTGCACATCGCCAGCGACTGCTCGATCATCTGCCCGCACCGCTCGGCGTCCGGCTCGATGCCCTCGATGCACCGCCGCGTGAACACGCCCACCGCCGCCGTCAGCAGCCGCACCGACTCCAGCACGTTGTGGGCGATCAGCGGCATCATCGTGTTCAGCTCGAAGATGCTGTCCCGCCCCCCGATCGTCACCGCCGTATCGTTCGCGATCACCTGGGCCGCCACCTGGATCAGCATCTCGCTCATCACCGGGTTGACCTTGCCCGGCATGATGCTCGACCCCGGCTGCGTGCTGGGGATGCGGATCTCGCCGATCCCGCACCGCGGCCCGCTCGCCAGCCACCGGATGTCGTTGGCGATCTTGGTCATCGACACCGCGATCGCCCGCAGGATGCCGCCGGCCTCGCAGACCGCGTCCTTGGCCGCCTGGGCCTCGAAGTGGTTGGCCGCCTCGGCAAACTCGATGCCCGTTTGCTCGCTCAGCCGCCGGGCCACCCGCGAGCCGAACTCCACATGCGTGTTGATGCCCGTGCCGACCGCCGTCCCGCCGATCGGCAGCTCGCGCAGCGCCGCCACCGCCCGCAGCGCCCGCTGTCCGCTGAGACGTGCCTGGGCCGCGTATCCGCTGAACTCCTGTCCCAGCCGGATTGGCGTGGCGTCTTGCAGGTGCGTCCGCCCGATCTTGATGATGTTCCAGAACTTGCACGCCTTCTCGTCGAGCTGGCGGGCCATCGCCTCCAGCGCCGGCGCCAGATCCTGCCGCAGCGCCTCGGCCAGCGCCACGTGAATCGCCGCAGGAATCACGTCGTTGCTCGACTGCCCCATGTTGACGGGATCGTTCGGATGCACCGGGTCGCGCGAGCCTACCTTGCCCCCGGCCAACTGGATCGCCCGGTTGGCGATCACCTCGTTGGCGTTCATGTTCGTGCTCGTCGCCGACCCCGTCTGGTAAATGTCGATCGGGAAGTGCTCGTCGAGTTTGCCGTCCACCACTTCCTGCGCCGCCGCGACCATCCACCCCGCCCGCTGCTCGTCCAGCAGGCCCAGCTCGCGGTTGACCTCCGCCGCCGCCTGCTTGATCAGCCCCATCGCCCGGATGAATCGCCGCCCGAACCGATACCCGCTGACCGGGAAGTTCTCGACCGCCCGCTGCGTCTGGGCTCCCCACAGCGCCCAGCCGGGAACCTGCATCTGCCCCATGCTGTCCGATTCGATCCGCGTCTGCTCCGATGCCATAAGATCAACCCCATCAACGCGAGGGCTCACGGCCGCGGCCCATCGCGGCCCGGGCGTGAATTCTCCGCCATTCGCCTCCGCTTGGCCAGTTCCCGCCCTCGATTTCTCCGGGCCCCTGTTTCTCACAGCCGCTGACCCTTGACCAACCGCCAGACGGATAACGACTCTGCCTTGTTCTTAACATCATTCGTATCAGCATATTATAACCTAGCGCCAGGATCGCCCCCACGACCACCCTAACACAAACTTTTCGTGCTCGACGAACCCCGAGGGGCTTGATATGGTACCAAAATAGTGCTATATTAGCCGCCTGACGACCGTGAAGAAGGCTCAGCCTGATCGACCAGCTTGGATGAGGAGCCAGCCCATGATCGCCAACGACACCGAGCACGCACCGCGCAAGAATCGTCACCATGCGTCCCCGGCTCGCCCGCTGTGGTACGCCCCCGACCGGCGCTTGCGAACCAAGCACGCCGCCGATCAGGCGATCCGGGTGGCCGAGCAGATCGGGTCCGCCGACGGCCCGCAGGAGACCCTCGGCGAGGAGGTCCTGTTCGTCTCGTTGCACACCTGTGCGTTCCAGGTCAATCGCCGGGCCGCCCGGCCTGCGGAACGTACGCGGTGGACCCGCCGCTGGGAAACCATCCGCGAGTACATCGTCCAGCGCAACTTAGGCCTCGTCTATTCGATGATCGGCCGGTTCAGCACCCGCCGCACCGACGAGGACGACCTTTTAAGTGACGCAATGTTGGCACTGACCCGCGCCGCCGACCGGTTCAACCCCTGGCGCGGCTACCGGTTCAGCACCTACGCCTGCAACGTCATCGCCCGAGCGCTCATGCGGCGGGGCAAGCGCGAGACCAACTACCGCCGCCTGTTCCCCGTCCAGCACGACGTGTCCTTCGAGCGGGCCGACACCCCCGCCGATCTCGGCTCCGATCTGTACGTCGAGCGGCTGCGGTCGGTGCTCGACAACAACCTCGGCGCCCTCACGGAAATCGAATCGCGAATCCTCGCCCAGCGCTTCCCCGCCTCCCGCGAGGGCAAGCTGACGTTCCAGGAGATCGGCAACGCCGTCGGCCTCAGCAAGGAGCGCGTGCGCCAGATCCAGAACGTCGCCCTCAGCAAGCTCCGCGAAGTCCTGACCGGCGACCCGATCCTCCAGTGAGTTCAAACCGCCAGCCCTTGACGCGCGACAGACGCGAAGCGTCCAGGAGCGACGAAGTGGTGTCGCGTGTCAAGCGCCGGGGACCCAAAACTTCACTACCGTGCAAGATCCCTGGAGAGGGGATCAGCGGACCCGATCGACGATCGGGTCCGCGTTGCTTTTTACGACGGCTATGTGCGCGCCGGATCGTGCGGCGTAAAAACGGAACACCGCCGGGGCGTCTCCGGCGGTGTTCCTAGCGCGGTGTGCGAGGCGTAAGGAGGCTTGGAGGATAGCTCGTTCATCGGCCGGCTTCGTGCCTCGCGTTTTCGCAACCGCCGGCCGTCTGTTTCGTTTTGCCCCGGCCCCCAGTCCCTGATAGGTCTGGCAGCCGGTCACGAGGGGATACTCATGCAGCCGGCGTGCCAACGCCCGTTCGCCCCCGTCGCAAAAGCCGCCCCAGATAATCTAACCCATTGAATATGCGTCTGTTACCGCGAATCTGTCTTGCACCGAGCTAGGACCCGCTGCATCCGATCGGTGGGCAATTCTCCCCAACCAGATCGTTCCCCCCCTGGTAAGGTTTCCTCCATCGTGCGGTGTGGTACAGTACGCGAGCCGCGGGCCTCATACCCGCGCGTCCGCGACGGTTCGAAGGACCAGGGGCTCGCAAGATGAACGTCATCCAGCGAATCCGCGAAGTGCTGCTGGCTGAGGCCGACGCCATCCGAGCAGTCCAGGTCACGTCCGCCTACGAGCAGGCCGTCCTGGCCCTTCGCGACTGCCGGGGCAAGGTGCTGACCACCGGCATGGGCAAGGCCGGCCACGTCGCCCACAAGTTCGCCGCCACCCTCTGCTCGACCGGCACGCCCGCCGCGTTCATCCATCCCGGCGAGGCGGCCCACGGCGACCTCGGCCTCATCGGCCCCAACGACTGCATCGTCGCCCTGTCCACCAGCGGCAAGACCAACGAAATCATCGAGATGCTCGAACTCGGCCGCCATCTCGGCCTGCAGACCATCATCGGCATTACCTCGCATCCCGATTCCCGGCTTCGCGAGCTGAGCGACGTCCTCCTCGACATGGGCGTCATCCGCGAGCCCTGCCCGCTGGGCCTGACGCCGTCGGCCAGCATCGCCGTCATGCTCGCCATCACCGACGCCCTCGCCCTGACGCTGATGGAACTGAAGGGCGTCACCAAACACGACTACGGCCTGCGCCACCACGGCGGCTATCTGGGCCGCAAGGCCCGCACCGACAATGTGTGAGGGACGAACCATCATCGACGACCGGCCCAACTCGCATTCCGCTCCCCAGCCGCTGCCGAAACGTCAGTTTGCCAGCGACAACTATGCCGGCATCTGCCCCGAGGCCTGGCAGGCGATGGCCGCCGCCAACGTCGGCCACGCCCTGTCCTACGGCGACGACGAGTGGACCCGCCGGGCCTGCGACCTCTTGCGCGAGATGTTCGAGACCGACTGCGAGGTCTTCTTCACCTTCACCGGTACCGCCGCCAACTCGCTCGCCGTCGCCACCCTCTGCAAGCCCTACCAGAGCGTCATCTGCCACGAGTTCGCCCATCTCGAAACCGACGAGTGCGGGGCTCCCGAGTTCTCCTCCAACGGCAGCAAGGTCCTGCTCGCCCCGGACCAAGCCGGCCTGCCCGCCGCGGCGGGCAAGATCGACATCGCCGGCGTCGAGCACCTCCTCCGCCGCCGCAGCGACATCCACTATCCCCGCCCGCACGTGCTGAGTCTCACGCAGGCGACGGAACTGGGTACGGTGTACAGCGTCGATGAGATCCAGGCTGTCGGCCGCCGGGCCCGCGACCTCGGCCTCCGCGTCCATATGGACGGCGCCCGACTCGCCAACGCCCTCGCGACGCTGCACGTCGCCGCCAACAAGATCACCTGGCGGGCCGGCGTGGACGTGCTCTGCCTGGGAGGCAGCAAGAACGCCATGGGCATCGGCGAGGCCGTCGTCTTCTTCGACCGCGACCTCGCCGCCGAGTTCGACTACCGCTGCAAGCAGGCGGGCCAGCTCTGCTCGAAGATGCGCTTCATCGCCGCCCAGTGGGTGGGCGTGCTCGAATCCGGCGCCTGGCTCGCCAACGCCCAGCGCGCCAACCGCGCCGCCGCCGACCTCGCCGCCCGCCTCCGGCAGATCCCCGGCGTCAAGCTCCTGTTCCCGCCCCAGGCCAACTCGGTCTTCGTGGAACTCCCCGCCGCCGCCGTCGACGCCCTCCACCGCCGCGGCTGGCACTTCTACACCTTCATCGGCTGCGGCGGCGCCCGCCTCATGTGCTCCTGGGACACCACCGAAGCCGATATCACCGCTTTTGCTGCCGACCTCCGCGCGGTTCTCGACTCGGCTTGAGGGGATCGGGGACCAAGCTGTGAGAGGGAGGCATGCGGCGTGCAGCCTGCGACATAGACCTCTTGCGCGTCCTGTGTGATTCAACAGACAACGAGCTACAAACGAGGGACGCGATGCAGGCACCCGACTGCCAAGACGCAGCGCCGGCCTCGTTCACACGTTCATACATTCATACATTCACACGTTCCGCCAGCGGCGACGTGTTCGCCTTCGGATGACGACCATCGCCGTGGCCGCGGCGAGCAGCAGCGTCGCCGGTTCGGGCACGTCGGCGTAGGTCAGCCACACGTCGGAGATGGTCACCGTCGACGACGTGGAATAGTACGGGTCGTCGGAGAACGGATCGAGCCGGAACGACAGACTGTGCGTCCCCGGCGTCAACGGATCGCCGAGCAGCAGGTACTCGGCGTCCGGGCCGCTCAGCCATGTGCGGGCGAAGCGCTCGTCGCCGTGGAACAGCAGCTCGTCGGCGAGGTAGGCGGCCCGCAGACCTTGCCCACCGAGGCCGAGCGTCTCAAACTCGTAGTCGAAGTGCAGCAGGTTCACGGGCTCGATTACGTCGAGGGTCGCCTCGATCCAGGCCTGCGGCTCGGCGCCGCTCACGTCGCCGCTCAGCGTGAAGATCGTGTCGTCGCCGGCATCCACGCTCACGCCGTCGAGGCTCTGCAAGCGCTCGCGCCACTTGAGGCCGGGCACCGGCGTGACGGGCGCCTGCTTGGCGGACTTGGGCGGGGCCGGTGGGGGCAGGGCGTCGCGCTTGTTCTTCTGCGCCGTCAGCGTGCCGATGGTGTCGCCGAAGTTGGGCATGGCCCCCTTCTCGAGCGCCCGGTTGTAGCCCCAGCCGTGGGCGATGGCGGCGGCGGGATCATCCGTGGTCTGACGGTACCACTCGTGCGGCCAACCGTGCGCGCCGCTCGTGAACCCGCGGTCGGGCTGCGGATCAAGGGCGGTCACGTCGAGGTTGTAGGCGTGCCGGAGCGTCGCGTTGGTGAAGGGCTTGCTGTTGTCGTACTCGCGGGCGTCCACGTACTGCAGGGCGAACTTGGCCGTGTCGCCGAGGTCGTCGTTGACGTCTTTGAGCGGCATGAACGTGTCGAAGAAGGTCTGCTGAACGGTGGGGTTGCCGCCCAGGGCCTTGATCCTGTCGGCGGCCCGGTCGTTCAGCCACGAGCCCGCGCTGTGCGAATAAAAGTGGATCTTCTCGTAGCCCTGGGCATTGACCTGCATACCGAGCCTCGTGCCGATGTCCATGCCGTTCAGCCGGGCCTGGTCGGCCAGCTTGAGGTTGCCGGCCAGCGAGAACGCGGTCCCCGTCGCGGCGCCAAATTGCTTGCCGCCGGCCTGGATGTTCGACCAGTCGAAGGCAACGATGTCCCACTTGTTGGCGTCGGCACCGAGCTGGGTCCTGATCTTGGCCTTGAGACCCTTCTCGGGGTCGTTGCCCGTCCCGTTCTCGCCGTCGGGCCAGTACTTCGGGCTGCTGTTCCAGCCATGCGTGATGACGATCAGGCCCGTGGCGTTCTGGGTCTTGGCGGGCAGGTCAGGGTACACCGGCTTGGCCGGCGCGGCGGGGGGAGCGGCCCGCAATCGCTGTGCCCCCAGCGCAAGCCCCATCACCGCGAATACCGCCGCTGCCGGCGACGCACGAAGGGTGCGCCGTCCGCTCGCCGACAAGGAAAGCTCCATGGTCTCCTCTCCCATCCAACCCGAAGGTCGAAAGACGTGTCCGATCGGGAACCGGTCCGGTTCACCGTAGACAGTATAGGCCGCAGGCCTGCCAAAGGAGCTTCGATCCCGGCAGCCATGCCAGGTTGGACGCGTCCCCCGGCCGACGCCGAAGCGAACCCGGATTCGACGCCCAAAACCGACGCGCGGGGTCCGCTGTGCCAAAAAAATACGGGATCGTGGAGACGATCCCGTTGGAGGAGAGAGAGAGTTTTGAGGAGAAGAGTTTTTTCTGTTCTCTTCGCCTCTTTCTTTCACCCCCGTCGGCCGAAGTCAACAACGAATTTGAAAAAAAAACGTACCAACCCCGCCGCTCGCCGCGGGTGTCCATAATCCATTGCTACAACAGGTGTTATGTGGAGGCGTCGCCG
>JACQVT010000799.1 GCA_016209665.1 Planctomycetota bacterium
GCGCGGTCGTGGGCGGCCTGACGGTGTCAACGGTTCTGGTCATCGTGTTTGTTCCTATCCTGTACACGCTGCTTAAGCGTGATACGGTTGTGGCCCGAGCGTAAAGCGGCCTGGAGGTGTGATGGTGTGCAATCACATTCGATGGGTGGCCCTGGGGGCGGCGGCGTTCGTCGCCGTCGGCGGGTACTGGTTGGCCGGGTCTTTGCGCCCGGCGAAGGCGGCGGAGGGGCAGTCGGGCACGTTGACTTCGCAGCCTGCTGCCGGCTCCTCGCCCCAGGCGGTCGAGGTCGTCAAGCCGCAACGCCTGTCCATGTCGCGCACCTTGGACGTGCCCGCCACCATCGAGGCCTATGAACAGGCCGACCTGTACGCCAAGGCCTCGGGCTACGTCGCCGAGGTCCGCGTGGACATTGGCGAGCGGGTTCACTCGGGACAGGTCCTGGCGGTCCTGGCCGTGCCCGAGATGGGCAACGAGCTGGCCGAGGCGAAGAGTCAGGAGGCCGCCCGGCGGGCATCGTTGGAGGCGGCCGACGCCGGCGTCGTTCAGGCACGAAAGATGCTCGACCTCGCCCACAGCCAGTTGGTCCGGGCGAAGGCGGAACTGACGTTGAAAGAGGTCACGGCCCGCCGCCGCGAGGAACTCTTCGCGGGCAAAGCGATCACCGAGCAGGAGATCGACGAGAGCCGCAATCAACGGGAGATCGCCAAGGCGGACTTCGGAATCGCCCAGGCCCGGATTGCCGCGGCCGAGGCCGACGTGAAAAGCGCGGAGGCCTCGCGGGCCGTCGCCGCCGCTCAGGTCGACGTGGCCCGGGCCCAGGTGGAGAAGATCGAGACGCTGATCAAGTACACGCAGATCGTCGCTCCGTTCGACGGCGTGGTGACGCGGCGGCTGGTCGATCGTGGGGCGCTGGTGCAATCGGGCACGGCCACGCGCACCACGCCGATGTTCACCGTCCATCGGCTCGACCAGGTCCGCATTTTCATCGAGGTGCCGGAGTCCGACGTGGCCCACGTTCGCCCCGGCGTGGTCGTGAAGGTCCGGCCCTACGGTCTTACCGGTCAGGTTTTTGAGGGGACGGTGGCCCGTGCGGCGACCGCGCTGAACCCGAACACGCGGACCATGCGGACGGAAATCGACGTCTCCAACCCCGACGGCCGGCTGTTGCACGGCATGTACGCCCAGGTCACGATGCCCATTGAACGAAGGGAAAGCGCCCTGTCGATCCCGGCGGCGGCGTTGCTGACCGAAGGCAGCGAGCAATACGTCTACACGGTTCGCGGCCGGTATGCTGTCCCCACTCCGATCGAGACCGGCCTGGACGACGGCCTTCGGGTGGAGATCACCGATGGGCTGAGTGATGATGATCTGGTGGTGGTTACCGGCAAGGGCTTGCTCAGCCCGGGCACTCCTGTTCGAGCGGTCCCGAAGAGCGAAAGTTGAAAGAGGAGACGGAATATGGCGCGGTCCAGGGTTTCAGTTCTCGTCCTCGTGTTGTATGCCGGATGCTGCATGACGGGCTGCGCTTCCTCGCGGTCCGGCGAAAGCTCCGCGGTGCGGCCCGGCATCGCGCCCACCACCCGGCCCGCGCCGGCGGACGTGCTGGCGCTGGATGCGTCGCTGATCAAGCCGATGCATCGCGAGATCCTCGCCGTCGATCTGACCGCCGCCCTGCGGGCGGCGCGGGCGGGGAACCTGGACATCCGCCAGGCCCGCCAGCAGGTGGAGGCGGCCCGGGGCCGTTGGCAGAGCGACGTCGGCGGCGCCCTGCCCGCGCTGGGTGTCACCGCCCCGTTCGAGCACGTCGACGGCACCGTGCGGGAGTCGCAGGGCAGCCTCATCGGCGTGGGCTTCAACACGTTTCAGCCGGCGGCCGCCGTCCAGTGGATCACCAACCCCGGGCAGGTCATCTACGATCTGATCGCTTCCCGCAAGCGGCTGCTCGCGTCCGGGCATCAGGAACAAGCGGTGATCCTGGAGGCCCTGCGGCAGACGGGCGTGCAGTTCTACGATCTGGCCCTCGCCCAGACCCGCGTGGCCACGGCCCACCAGGCGGTGGCCGAGGCCGAGGAACTGCTCCGCATCAGCCGGCTGCGGAGCCGCACGGGCACCGGCGTGCCCGCCGACGAGATGCGGGCCGAGGCCCGTCTTGCCGAGCGACAGCAGGATCTCGTGTTGGCCGTCAACGAGTTCTACCGGGCGTCCGTCGCCCTGGCGGTCACACTCCATCTGGACCCGGCGGTGACGCTGGTGCCCAGCGTCGAGCGGTTGCCGCAGGTGACGCTCGTTCGCGACGACCTGTCGCTGGACGACTTGGTGGAACTCGCGGTCGTCCATCGTCCCGACCTCAAGCAGGTGCGCCGGCTGGCCGAGGGGGCCGCCGCCCTGCGCGGGGCCACCTGGTGGGGAGCGTTCGGGCCGCAGTTTCAGGTGGGCTATCAGTACGGCGGGATCACCGGACACTCCAACAACACCGAGGAGGCTCAGGGGATCCCCAACAACCTGATCGTCAACCCGCTCTCCGCCACCGGAGCGTTCAGCACCAACCCGGTCGTTAACGGTTTCATCAGGGAAGGCATTTCGCGCGGATCGGCGCGCCTCGCCCATCGCGGCGACGAGACTTTCGGTTTCAGCGATCAGGAGCGGTTCAACGCGGCCGCGGGATGGCGGTTCACGCTCGCCGCGTTCGGCGATCTGAAGGCCGCCCGGGCCGCCGAGGCGATCGCCCTGCTCGAGGCCGAACGGCAGGTGGAACAGGTGCAGGCCCAGGTGGTGCTCGCCCTGGAGTCGAGCAAAACGCAGGCCCAACTCGTCGGGCTTTCCCAGCGACAGGTCGCGTTCGCGCAGGAGGCACTGCGTCTGTCGCAGGCCAACCTCCAGGCCGGCACCATGACCACGTTGGACGTCCTGCAGGCCCAGGACGCCGTCAACCAGGCGCGTCTCCGCCAGGCCGAGGCGGTGGTGCGCTATAATCAGGCTCAGGTGAATCTGGTCGGCGCGATCGGCCTGCTCGACGACGCCAGCGCGACCAAGGACGACATGCTCGGGCCAGGCAGAAACGCAGAATGAACCATTCGACTTGTGCGATTCAACCAGCACGAAGCGCAAGCGAGTGCCCACTTCAGGGGCGGCCTATACGAGGAGCACGCGCTCGCGCTTTGTGCGGGTACATGACGCGGTCTGCGATTCTGCCCGGCGCCGTCGGAGCGGCGGCCGCGCCGACGCTTCCCCGCCAGGGACTCGCATGGATGGAGGGCACGTGATGACATCTTACCTGCGAATCATCCCGCCGACACTCGCGACTCTCCGCGGGATCGGCGGTTACCCGGCGAGCGGTCTCGCCCAGGACAGCGACCCGGTCAAGAAACGTCTCGAAACCTCGCCACGCCATCACGAGTGGGTTCAGGTCAAAACCAGGGCGGGCCGCAGCATCCGGGCGTTTGTCGCGTTCCCCGAGGTCAGCAAGCCGGTGCCCGGCGTGGTGGTCATCCACGAGAACCGCGGCCGCTCGCCCTTGCTACTCCGATTGTCTTAAGATGAACTGCCCGAGCAGGGGAACGGCGAACGAATACTTGCCGTGTCGGTTCTTGTAGACGAGACCGGCGTTGCCAAGTGCCGCGAGCATCTGATTCACGTGACTTGCCCCGAAGGGTTTCTCCAGGTTCTTTGACGCCTGGACCACCTCGTGTACCGTGAATTCCTCATCACAGTTCTCCAGCGAGGCAATGACTCGAAGCAGGTCTCGCTGGCGGTCGCTCGCCTTGGCCCACCGGCCGGCAAAGAAGTCTGCGTCAAGCTTCCGGACAATATCATTCATGGGAACCATGAGTTCCTGCCCTCTATCCAGCTTCTGGAGTGCAACATCGTAGACTTCCCGGCAGATGAACTGAATGAAGTACGGATAACCTGCGGAAGCATTGACAATCCTGTTCACGAGGGTATCGCTCAGTTTGACAGGGCAGCCAGCCGCCGCCTTGATAGGTTTGGATATTGCGTCCCTTGAAGCATCGTCACTCAATCGATCCAGGAACAGCACCCGGAACATACGCTCCGAAAACGTACGCGTCTCGACAAGCTTGGGGAACAGAGTCGGGAGCCCAGTCAACGCCAGCATGAAGGGAATGCCCTTTCTCTGGATGGATTGGAAGACATCCAGAAGCAATGAGAGGGGATACTGCTCCTTGTGGGGATGATCTGACATATTCTGCGCTTCGTCGTAAGCGAAGACCATGCCCTTCGCACCCCGCCTTTTCAATTCCGTCCATACGTCCTCAAGCACCCTCTTGAGCTTGTCCGCGACGAGGCCGGGGGTCAGCTTATACCTCGCAATCAGTGCATCATAATTCAGCTTCTGCTCAACGACCGATCGCTGGGGGTTGAAGCCAAAACCCGGCTCCTCCTGGGCCGCGACAACCATACTCGATGTCACGATCGCCAGGTCGGTCATCAGGCGTAAAGCGACCGTATCCTCCGACACACTCGCCGACTCGGACAAATCTGCACCGGCCCAGAGCCAGCCCACCGATATCGCCGTCGGCTTGAACGTTTCGAGCAAGACCGTTTTTCCGGTTCCCCTCAAGCCCGTCAATACCATATTCTCGAGGATGGTATCCTGCCTGAGGAGGCGCTTGAACTCTTCGGTCTCCTCGTCCCTGCCGGCTAGATAAGGCGGCATCTGGCCAGCACCTGGCCTGAATGGGTTCTTGAATTCCGGCTTCGCCATTTTTAGCCTTCTTGTGTTAGGTGGCTAAATTAACAGTATGTACTAAATTTATATCACTTCCTGCTGCCTGTCAACTACCCTGGCCCTCTACAAGCCCCGCGGATGCCAACCCATGACAAGCTGGCCTTCACGGCCCTCCGCGGCAAGCGGCCGACACCCTCTGCGTAACAATCATAACCCATTTTTCAACAAATAATTACAACCAAGTTCCGGCAGCATTCTCCTTCCCCGTGACAGAATCGGGGCGGGGGGGCCGCTGTCAGTGTCTACTGCATTTCCGTCAGTCTTCGAGTCCGGCCTGCCGCACACCCTGTCGCACCTTGTGGTTCCCCGCGTCACGCTCGGCCGGCCCGCACGACCAGGCACCTGGCTGGTTGCGGCCCGCCCTCGAAGTCGCGTTGGCACTGGTCGGCGGTCTGGTCAAGCCCGGGCGGTCTTATCGACGCAGGTCGGGGAAGCGACCCATCGGTGTCGTCGGGGGGTCAGATGGGTTTTTAGTCGTCCTTGGCGTTTCGAGGGACGCCGAAGCCGACGAAGTGCAGGAACTGGGAGCGGGTCAGCACGGGGATTCCGAGCGTGCGGGCCTCTTGTTTGGCGGCGTCGAATTTCCGGCGGGCCTCGGCGGCGGTCTCGCCGGATGACGCGACCGGTGCCGCGCCGAGCACGACGAAGTCGGTGAGCGTATCGACGGCGGGCTGGAGCTTGCCGCCCCAGTCCTGGATCATGCGGCGGATCTGCTCGCCGTCGGGGTCGTCGATCTTTCCGTCGAAGTCGAGGTCGAAGTCGCCGGCGACAAAGAAGTTGAACAGCCGATTGCGGTCGTAGACCGGATTGGCGATCACGTCGCCGTCGACAATGGGGTCGGCCGCGGTGGACGTGTGGACGGCGCATTCCGAGGTGGTCTCGAACACGTTGGTGACGCGGATGGTGGCCTTGCCC
>JACQVT010000763.1 GCA_016209665.1 Planctomycetota bacterium
CGAACCTCACCGCAATGCCGCTGCCGGCGTCGCTCATCTGCGCAACCTTGGTGCTGAGCAGGATCTGCTTGAAGGTTTGCTTGAGGCGGTTCTGGAGGACGCGGACGAGGTCGCGGTCGGCCCCCGGTAGCAGACCATCGGTCATCTCGACCACGGCCACTTCGCTGCCCAGGGCCGCGTAGACGGTGCCCATTTCGAGGCCGATGTAGCCGCCCCCGACAACCAACAATGACCGCGGCACGTCGGGCAGTTCCAGGGCGGATGTCGAGTCCATGACGCGCGGGCTATCCAGGTTCAGGGACGGGATGACGGCGGGGCGAGAACCGACGGCGAGGATGCAGTGGTCATAAGTGAGGCGGCCCAGGTCGGCCACCGCATGTTTCTCGTCGGCGAGCGGCGACGCCCGTGAAGATGAAGGCGGGCAGGGATGCCCGCCCCCCAAGGCGCCGCCGTTCGCACTGGCGAGCAGCAAGGTTTGCGAATTCTCGAAGCGAGCCCAAGCGCGGATGATCTCGACGCCGCGGGACTTGGCCAGTTGGCGCACCCCGCCGGCGTTCTTGCCGATGACGGCATCCTTCCATTTGCGGAGGGCGTCGAGGTCGATGTTGGGCTCGCCGAACGATACGCCCCAGGCGGCGGCCTCGCGGGTCTCGCTGATGAGCCGGGCCACGTGCAGCAGGGCCTTGGACGGGATGCAGCCGCGGTTGAGGCAGACGCCGCCGGGCTGAGGGTCGGCGTCGACGATCACGGTCTGGATGCCGCGGTCGGCGGCGGCGAACGCGGCGGCGTAACCGCCGGGACCGGCACCGACGACGACGAGCTGGGCGTGGCGGAGTGTGTCTTCAGGCATGCTCGTTGTCCGTTGTTCGTTGTCCGTTGTCAGTTGTCCGTTGTCAGTTGTTCGTTGTCAGTTGCGGGGGCAAAAGCCGCTCCCTCACGGTCGCGGTCCGGACTGGCTTCCAGCCCCCACACAGCTCCGCGGGCAGCAGGAACGACAGACAACGCGCAACTGACAACATGCCATCCCCCTATCCCTCCAAGAGCAGCATCTCGGGGTCTTCCAGGAGACTCGCGAGCCTGCGGGTGAAACGCGCACCATCCGCGCCGTTGATGATGCGATGGTCGTACGACAGACACAGGGGCAGCATCAGCCGGGTCGCCCACTGCCCGTCGCGGACCACGGGCTGCTCCCGCGTGCGGGCCAGACCCAGGATGGCGACCTCGGGGTAATTGACGACCGGCGTGAACGCGGTGCCGCCAATGCCGCCCAGGTTGGTGACGGTGAAGGTGCTGCCGCGCATCTCGTCGCGGGTGATCTTGCGCTGCCGCGTGCGTTCGGCGAGGTCGTTCATTTCGGCGGCGATGTCGAGGATGCGCTTGGTGTCCACGTCGCGGAGGACGGCCACCATCAGCCCCGCCGGCGTATCGACGGCCAGGCCGACGTGGTAGTAGCGTTTGTAGATCAGCTCGCCGCGGGCGGGGTCGTAGGAAGTGTTGAACTGCGGGAACTCCTTGAGGGCCAGGGCGGCCGCCTTGATCACGAACGCGGTCACGGTCAGCTTGACGCCCCCCTCGCCGGTGCGGCCGCGATGACGCTTGCGCAGCAGCTCCAGCGTGGTGATGTCGGCCTCGTCAAACTGCGTCACGTGGGGGCCGACCCAACTGGCGAGCAGGTTTTCGGCCGTCTTGCGCTGCAGGCTGGACAGGGCCACCCGTTCGATGGGTCCCCACTGCGAGAAGTCGGGCAGCGGCGGCATGGCGCCCGCCCCACCGGCTGCGGAAGCGGGCGCCGACGCGGCCGCGGTCATGCGCAGCTTGACGTATTCCTTCACGTCGTCCTCGGTCAGCCGCACGCCGGGTTTGGCGGCGGCGACGTCACGCAGCTCGACGCCCAGCTCGCGAGCCAACCGCCGGGTGGCAGGGCCGGCGGGGACGGGGACGTCGTCACTGCGAGGCGGGGTCGGCGTGGACGGACCCGGCTGGACCCCAGGGACCGCAGTCCCTGGGCTTGGAACGTCGGCGACGGGCGCTTTGGTGGTCTGGGTCTCGGGAGCCGGCGCCTGCGGTGCGGGGGCCAGCACAGCGCCGTTGGTCTCGATGGTAACGAGGGTTTGGCCGACCTTGACCTTCTCGCCCGGCTTGACGTGCAGCTTGGCGATGCGGCCGCCGAACGGGCACGGCACCTCGACGACGGCCTTGTCGGTCTCGATCTCCAGGATCGTCTGCTCAGGCTTGATGAGGTCGCCCTCGGCCACGAGGACCTGCACGACGTCGCCGTACTCTACGCCCTCGCCCAGGTCGGGAAGCTTGAATTCCTGCGCCACGGTTCCTTGTCCCTTCGCAACGTCCGTCGTCGGAGCTGTGGGGTCGGCATCTTGCCGGCCCGGACCGGCGGGAGCCGGTCCCACACGGAAGGCTGGTCCCACGTGGTTCCGCGCTCACGCCAGCATCGGATCGGTTGTCTCGGGGTCCACGCCGAGGTCGCTTATTGCCCGGCGGACCGCGCCGTCGTCCAGTTTACCCTGCCGGGCGAGCGCGTGCATGGCCGCGATCGCGATGTGCTCGGCATCGACCTCGAAATGCCGTCGCAAGGCGGCGCGGGACTCGCTGCGGCCGAAGCCGTCCGTGCCGAGCGTGGTCAGGCCGCCGGGCACCCACTTGGCGATCTGGTCGGGCACGGCCTTCATGTAGTCGGAAGACGCGATGAACGGCCCGGTCTCGCTGCGGAGCGCCTCGTTGAGGTACGACCGCCGCGGCGGCTCGCCGGGGTGCAGCATGTTCCAGCGCTCGACCATCAGGCAGTCCCGCCGCAGTTCGTTGTAGCTGGTCGCGCTCCAGACGTCGGCGGCGATACCATACTTGTCGGCGAGA
>JACQVT010000800.1 GCA_016209665.1 Planctomycetota bacterium
GTACAACTGCTGCAGCGTGCCCAGCACCGACGCGCAGTGAGCGGCGGTGATCTGGTCCGCCTGCATGAACGTGTTCGGGCGGGCCAGCAGCTCGACGCCGCTGCTGTGCTTGACCATCGCCCGGCGGATCATGCCCTCGTCGAGCTGCTCCGGCGTGTCGCACAGGTCGGCGATCGTGTAATCCGCCTGGAGATCGAGCATCGTCCCAAGCTGCCCGTGCCTAAAGTCCAGGTCGACCAGGGCCACCGGCCGTTCCTGGACCATGGAGGCCAGTTCGACGGCCAGGTTGGTGGCGATCACCGACGCCCCCGCCCCCCCGATCGATCCTATCACCGACACCAGCGTGCCCAACTGCACCGCTGACGAAGCCTGCGAGAGCACCTTCTCGATCGACTCGGTCAGCAGCTTGGCGTCCAGCGGCTTCGTGAGAAACTCGCGGACGCCGGCCCGCATGGCGGTGAGGACGTGCTGGCCGCTGGTGCTCTCGGAGATCACGAAGACGGCCATGTCCGGATGAGTGGTCGCGATTCTCGCCGCGATCGGCAGGCACGCATCCGGCGCCGGATCGAGGTGGGCCATCAGCACCTCGGCCGGGAACTGACCGACCGCCTGCTCGATCAGGGCCGGTTCGTCCACCTCGGCCATGATCTGAACCCCGGGGATGTGCAGCAGTTCCGCGCGCAGCGGGGCCGCGTAGTCCTCGTCGGCATTGAAAACAATCACCCGGACCGAACGTCTCATGGTTACTCGAACAGAATCACCGGCCTCTTGCCGCCCAGTTTCTGGAAAATGTCCCGCAACTGGCTCTTGTACGCCTCGATATCACCCTCGGCGTGGAAGTGCTCGCCACCGCCGATCTGGGCGATCTGTTCCATCAGGTCGGTGTCCGAGTTGACGCCGACGCTCACCGTGTAGATCTGCACGCCGCGGGCGCGGGCGTCGGTCGCCGCCTGGACGGTGTCGGTCTTGGCCTTGCTGACGTTGGTCTGGGTCGGATTGGGCCGCGTCTGGTTCGCCAGACCGTCCGTCAGGAGCAGCATCACCTTGGCCGCGTTGCCTCGCGCTTCGGGACTCTGGAACAACACGTCGACGCCGCGGTCGATGCCCTGGGCGATGTTGGTGTTGGACGTCCACATGCCCGCCTGCAAGTCATTCACCCGGTCGCGGATGACGTCCGCATCCGGGATCAGCCAGGACATGTTGTCCGGCTTCTCGGCCGGGCCGTACCCGACCGTCCCGTAGCCTGCCATGCCGACCTGGTCGTCGCTCTGGAGTTCCTGGATGATGTCGAGGGCGGCGTTCACGCCGTCAATCACCGCTCCCATCGGCTGCGTCGGGGCCCCGTCCAGACCCGGCGAGGCCGCGGTGCCTTCCTGCTCCTCTTGCAGGTAATCGACCCACGTCTTGAGGCCGAACCGGTATCGCAAGCCGGGATCGCCGTAGTAGTCGGTAGAAGGGTTGTACCTGTTCATACTCGCGCTGGTGCTGATCACGTACGCGAAGTACGAGTTCCAATTCCCACCCACCTCCTTGGATGTCGAGTCCGGGTTGCTGGCGGCACTCGGGTAGGGCACCAGCGGCACCAGCTCGTTGGCTTCGATCTTGTTGTCGCCGTCGCCGCCCGCCTGACCGCCCGACTTGCCGCTCTTCCATCGGTCCAGCCCGAGGGCCACCCGCAGCCGCAGGTAGTACTGGGTCGTGCTCCTGTCGTAGGTGCTCGAGTTGATGACCGCCATCTCGGCCGCGTTGTACGTCCCGTATCCCTTGAGCTGAAGCGTCTGGCTGACGTAGGCGCTGCTCAGGCTCCACTTCGACCCCTTGGGCAGACGGACCAGCCCCGAATCCTTGGCGAAGTCCCATCCCGGGCCAGTGGTCTGGGTGCCCCAGACGTTCATGTTGCCCAGGACGGGCCCCGGAGCCAGGTTGTACTGGACCGACTTGTCCACGCCCGTACCGGCCTTGGTGGCGACCGTCATCTGCTTGAGATACTCGTCGGGAATGCTGAAGCTGAACGATTCGGTCTGCACCTGGCCGTCCTCGCCCAACGTGGTGCCGTCGAACTTGATGCCCGAGACCCCCGTCTTGGGATCGGTGCCGATGGACACCGGATAGCCCCCGCCGCTGGCCGCGGTCGCCTGGGCCGCCGCCTGGGCCGCGGAATCCAGACCGAATACCACGTGGCCGAGGGGCTTGGTCGAACTCGATGCGTCGCTGGTCAACTTGATGTTGACCTTCGACGTGCCGTCGCCGTTGCTGGCGATGCTGACCTCCGACTTGAAGCCCATCGAATCGGTCTTGGCGGCCAGGGCCGCCGGATCCTTGAGATGCTCCCAGACCTCATGGTTGTCGATCTCGGTCTTCTTGTACGAACGGAGCGAGGAATCGTCGTTATGCGAACTCGACAGGTCCAGGACGAAGGTGACGTCGCGGGGCGTCAGGACGGCGGCCGCCTTCGCTCCCAGGCTGGCCTCCCGTATGCCGAAGATGTTGGCGAACATCAGCGGCACCGCTCCGCTCTTGGAACCCGACGACCGGCGAACGTGGACGCGGACCGCGTTGGGGAACTGCTCCGTGGGTGTGAACGAATACTTGCCGGTCTGGTCGTTCAGGGCCGCGCGCCCGAACTCCACGTCCGAGTCACTCAGCTCGACCGGAGCCCCCAGCACGCGGTTCTCGGTCGCGGCCTCCTGGGCGGCCAGGCGGGCGGCACCCAAGGACGCCCCCTCCACGAAAGCCCCCAGTCGGTTGGCGGCCGCCAGCGCGGCGGAATCCGCGGCCCGCTGCAGCTCGGTCCGGGTGTTGTACAACATGCCCATGTCCACGACCAGCGCCGCAAACCCCAGCAGCACGGTCATCGAGATCGCGACCTGGGCCGCCACGGCCCCACGGCGACGGCTGCCACGAGTGTCGCCGCCCCTCAGTTCACCTCTTGCATCGTGTTCGAACAACATCGATTCCCCCCATCCTCGGACCAGTATCCAATCGGCGATCCCTCCTGCCTGCCCGTCGCTCCCTCCGCATCGTCCCGGCCCGATCGCCGAACACCGGCGGCCTCCGGGACGTCGTTTACTGCGCCGGTGCCGCTTCGGATGCCTCCGCGTGGCCCCACGGACCGTGCAGCGACATCTGCTCCGGCGGGCTCGAGTACTTCTTGACGCGGGGGTCGATCTCCGTCTCCAGGGCGGCTTCCGGCCCACGCTCGTCGGGCGCGGGTTTGCCTTCCAGCAGACCCAGGCCCATCAACTCGAAGTCGTTCGGCTCCGTGATGTGTTGCCCGGGCACCGTCGGCACCTGGTCCGGCGACATGCCGCTGACCAGTTCCGGCGTCACCAGGATGACCAGTTCCGTCGTACTTCGCTGGTAACTGACCGAGCTGAACAGCGCTCCCAACACGGGAACGTCGCCCAGGGCCGGGATCTTTCGGGCCGAACCGCGGATGTCGTCGCTCAGCAGTCCGGCGATGGCGATCGTGCTGCCGCTGGTTAACTCGATGGTGGTCGAGGCCCCTCGCGAACGCAGTCCGGGCACGCCGTTGAGGGCCAGGCTGAAGTCCGGCTCGCTCACCGTCGGGGCCACCGTCAGCCGGACCATCTGCCGCCCGATCACCGACGGCAGGAACCGCAACTGAATGCCGAATTCCTTGAACTCCACGCCCGGGGTGCCCGTCGCCGCCGGCACGGGATACGGGATCTCGCCGCCGACGATGAACCTGGCCTCCTGCCCGTTGAGGGCCACGAGGTTCGGCTCGGCCAGCACGCGCACCAGCCCGTTGTTCCGCATGGCCTGCAGGAACAACTGCATTTGCACCCGGGGGAAGCCCAGGCTCAGCGTCGGGGCGGCGCGCAGCGGCAGGCCGTCCGTCCGGTCCGTCGCGAAGATCATGCCGTTGGGCGTCAGGATGTTCTGCTCGCGGGCGGCCCCGATGTTCACCGGGTTGATGCCGTCGATCTGGTTGACCGCGAACATGTCGCGCACGTTGTCGCCGGCCAGCCAGCCGTTGATCCCAAGCTGGCGCGTGCAGCTCTTGTTGACCTCGGCCACCGTGCACCGCAGCAGCACCTGCTGTTCGCCGGCGATCGTCAACTGGTTGGTCACGTTGGGCGTGAGGATGCGGGCGATCTCCAGCGCGCGCTCGGCGAGGTCCACCGTGGGCACCACCCCCGTCAGCAGCAGGCTCTCGCGCACCGGGCGGACGTCCACGTCGGCCCCCGGGACGGCCCGGCGGATCGCCTCCTTGATCTCCGTCACGTCCATCTCGACGATCACCGTGAACGCCACCTGCTTCTCATTACCGTCCCACAAGACTAGCTCGGTGATGCCGGGTGCTTTCCCCGCCACCAGCAACTGCCGCGGCGACAGCACCGTGACATCGGCGATGTCCGGGTTGGCCACTGAGGCCCGCTTCAACGGCTCGCTGACGTCCACCAGTACGCCCCGGCCCGCCGGTATGCTCAGACGGGTCGCGGCGGCCTCCGCCACCGGCTGGAGATTCACCTGCATCGAGGAGGGGGCCGGCCCAGACGCCGCGTCACCACCACCCGAAGCCGCCAGCGCAGGCCCCGACGCCATCAGCGCGACCAGGACCCATCCGGCCGCTGATGCTCGCCGATTCGCGGCGACGTTGATTCTCCCGCCATTCCTCCATGAAGCGTCTGCCCGAAAACCGTCCATGTTCGTCATCCTTGGTCAGGCCCCTCGTCGGGCTCAGGCCGGACCTTCCGGCTGGTGGCCCTTCCAACGGGGCGTACTTCAGTTCGTTGCCGTCGCCGCAGCCGGCGCCCCTCCCCTGGGAGGGACCAGCGGGACCGGCCGGGCGGACGCGCTCGCCGACGGGCGGCTCGAACGGGCTTGCTGAACCTCCACGCAATGCCACGCGCCGTCCTTGCCCTCGAACTTCACCTGGTCCATCGCGTCCTGGCCCCGGATTACCTCGACCGTCCAGGCCTGCGCGGCCGCTCCCGTGTGGGCGGGCTGTTCCGCCTCTGCCTCCGACCCAGTCTCTTTATCGGTCTGCGACCGGCCCATCTTGGCTTGTGCGGACAAGAATGCTTCGAGAAGCCTGTTGGCCGGTGAAGGAGCTGCCGGCTGGGGGGAAATCTCCTGGGCAGCCAGTTCATTATCGGTCGTCGTGCTCTCCTGACCGATGGCCTCGTCCCGCTGGTTGCGCATGGCCAGCCGCAGCTTGCCCTTGGTCTCGGCCAGGTGCAGCTTGGGCACGTCCGCTGGCGTGACCAGCAGCGTCACCGTGTTGGTGACCGCGGCCGCGGTATCGTTCGGCTTGCCGATGTCCTGCCCGACCGCCAACACCTCGACGTTCTGCAAGATCACCTTGCTGATCGACCGGTTGACGCCGCGGTCGGGATTGGTCAACAAGGCCACCACGTCGACCCGGCTGCCCGGCTTGACCCACCCGGCCACGCCGGCCGACTCGTCGATCTTCACCGCGACCGCCCGGTAACCATTGGTGATCCGCACCGCCATGCCCGGCGGCGTGCCCCGGGCCGCCAGTTGCATCTCGCCGATGGGGCACCCCTTGGGAATCGGCCAACTGGCAACCCGGCCCACGACCTCGGCCTTGTCCCGGAAGCAGGTGTCAGGCACCGTCTCCTTGGAGACCTGCCGAATCTCAATCATCGACTCCTGGATCTCCAGCGTCGGCTCAATGTTGGCCGTCGAATAGACGACCGAAACCGTCGCGCTGGGCGCTCCCTTCGCCTTCTGCAAGACGTTCACGAACACCTTCAGGGCCAACAGGCCCACCCCCAGCCCCACCACCAACGGTATGACTGCTCGACCTCTCATCGCTGACTCCTTGTGCGCGAGCGGGCCCCAGCCTCATCGGCGGGCCCGCGACTCCCCACAAGGGAACGACGCACCGTCGTACCCCCTGCGACGTTTCTCACCCTCAACCAGCGCCGTCGGCCCGGTGACCGTCGGCGCGAAGACACGCCGGCTCGCCGTCGGACGAAAAAGTGCCCAACCGACAACGGCGTTAGACCCCTTCCCGGGTCATCGAGCACGACGCGACCATGTCGCTCGTCCGCGCCGTGTGGCTCCCGCCCCCGAACAGGTGCAGCAGCGACCGCGGGTCAGGCAATACCCCGCCGCCGACCAGGCTCGCCTTCGCCCAGGGCACCTGCGCAACCACCTGGACGGTCTGAATGTTGTTCGAACCGGTCGTCCGGGTGATGGTCACGGTGTACCCCGATTGGCCTCCGCCCGCCGGCGTCAGGCCCGTGCCCGAGATCGCCTCGTCAAACCGGGTGTTGATGTCCGCGTCCGTCGCCCCGGGCAGGATCCCGACCCGGCACGCCTCGCGGGCGGCGTTCGTCAGGTTGGACTGCAACATGAACACCCAGCCGTACTCGACGATCCCGAACAGGAGCGCCAGCAGGATGGGCGTGACCACGGCCATTTCGACCGTGGCTGCTCCTTCCCGATGCCAGCGCCTCCGACCGATGCCGCTTCTGTAGATCTTCTTTCCCATCACGGCTCATGCTCCTACATCGGCCAGTGGAACTGGCCGAAGAAGACGATCAGCGTGCCGATGCTCAAAGGCACGCCGTACGGCAACAACTGCGAGGTCGCCCCGAAGCTCTTCGCCGAGCCGAACTCGCTGAAAACCGTCGATCGGTGCGAGATCTTGTCCGCGATCGTGTACAGGTTGCCGTAGGCCTGCCACAAGCGCCCCGTCGACAGGATCATCACCACCGCGATCACGCCGCCCACCACCGCTCCCACGCAGAATGAGATGAACGTCAGCCATGGCCCCAGCCATACGCCGATCGCCATCATCAGCTTCACGTCGCCTGCTCCCATCCCGTGCATCAGCCAGGGAACGATCAACGTGGCAAACCCCACCACGAGGCCCGCCAACCCCCCCCCCCGGCCGCTCCACCCCAAGAACCAC
>JACQVT010000764.1 GCA_016209665.1 Planctomycetota bacterium
ACCGCGCGGTCCAAGGGTTTGTCCGAGCGCGGGGTCGTGCTGGGCCACGCGGTCAAGCCCGCGCTGATGCCGGTCGTAACCATCGTGGGGCTGCAGCTCGGCGCGGTGCTCGGCGGCTCGATCATCATCGAGGCCATCTTCGCGCTGCCGGGTCTGGGAAAGCTGACCGTCGACGCCATCTACAGCCGCGATTTCCCGATGCTGCAGGGTGCCCTGCTGGTGCAGTCGATCGGGTTCGTGCTGGTGAACATCGTGGTGGATGTCGCCTACGCGTACCTCGACCCGAGGATCCGGTATGGCTAGTCCAGCGGCGGCGGAGCTGCTGCCGCGCGCCCTCGCCGACCGGGCGGAATCGAACGCTCCCTGGCAGACCGTTGTCTCCTTCCTGCGTCGCTCGAGGAGCCTTGCTGTTGGCGGCTCGATCGTCCTGGTCATCAGCCTGCTCGCCCTGTTCGCCCCCCAGCTCAGTCCGGCGAACCCGATCGAGATGAACCTCAGCGGGGTGCTCCTGTCCCCCACCGCCGCACACCCGCTCGGCACGGATGACCTGGGACGCGACGTGCTCAGCCGCACGCTGCACGGGGGTCGGATCTCCCTGCTGGTGGGCGTCTTCGCGGTGGCCGTGGCGCTCGTGGTTGGCAGCTTCCTCGGCCTCATCAGCGGCTACTCGGGCGGCACGATCGACAACGTGGTCATGCGCCTGCTGGACGCGATCCTCGCCATTCCGGCGCTCCTGCTGGCCGTCGGCATCGCCGCTGCACTCGGGCCGAAGCTCGAGAACGTCGTCATCGCCGTCGGACTCGTGTATATCCCCGCGTTCGCCCGGCTCGTGCGCGCTCAGGTGCTGGTGGTCCGCCAGGAGGACTTCGTGACGGCGGCACGCCTGGGCGGGGCGACGTGGTCCAGGATCCTCCGCTCCCACCTCCTTCCGAATGTCACGACGCCGATCATCGTGCTCGCCTCACTGCGGGTGTCCTCGGCGATCGTCGCCGAGGCAAGCCTCAGCTTCCTTGGCCTGGGCGCTCAGCCGCCCACGCCGACCTGGGGATCGATGGTGAACACCGGCCAGCGCTACCTGGAGAACGCCCCGTGGGTGGCATTCGGCCCCGGCGCGGCGATCCTCCTGTGCATCCTCGGCCTGAGCATTCTCGGCGAGGGCGTCCGCGAGATGCTCGATCCACATTTCCAGTCGCGGACGGGCGCCGGGCGGTAGACCGCGGTCACCGGTCGGGGTCGCGCTCTGGGGCCCGGCCCCCGTTGCTTCGGGAGCCATCCAACTGGCTCACCATGGCCGTGGCCTGGAGCTACACGCGCGGGGAGCCATAGTCGCCGAACTCCCAGCTCGTCGTGCGCTTCCTGTAGCGATAGCGCTCCAGGACGCTCTCGTCGATCTCGATGCCCAGACCGGGCCCGTCGGGAACCGCGAGATACCCGTCCTGAATCTCTTCCGGAGAGAAGAGGCGGCAAGTTGCCAGCTGATCGCGGAGAGGCTGCTCGGGCGCGGCGTCGTACTCGTGCAGCCCGATGGAAGGCAGCGCGGCGGCCAGGTGCAGATTCGCGGCGATCCCGATCGGCGTCAACCCGCCCGAGTGGAGGCAGATCGGCACCGAGTGGGCCGCGGCAAGCGCGCCGATGTCCAGACACTCCAGGAAGCCGGCCGCCACCGTGGCGTCCGGCTCGAGAACGGTCGCCGCCCGCTGGTCGAGCAGCAGCTTGAAGTCGTGAACGCTCGTCAGACTCTCGCCATAGGCGATGGGGATGGACGAACTCGCGACCAGCCTGCCCATCCCCGTCAGGTTGTGGGGCGGCAGGGGCTCCTCGAGGAGGTACGGCCGACTCGGCTCGATCGCTTTCAGCAGGCGAAGCGCCGATGCAGTCGTGTAGTTGTACTTCGCGTCGACCAGGAGCTCCCTGTCGGGACCGATGTAGTCCCGCGTCGCTCGTACGACCTCGACGTCCCACGTGAACTCGTTCCCGATCCGCACCTTGACACCGCGGACCCCACGACCCAGGAGATCGTCGAAGAATGGTCCGAACCACCCGGGAGCCTGCTGAAAGGTGAGGGTCCCGCCCGCGTAGATCGGAATGCGCTCGCGTCGCTGTCCCAGAAGCTGCGCCACTGACGTGCGCTCGACCTTTCCGAGAATGTCCCAGCACGCGATCTCGAACCCCGCGAATGCGTGGGCCACGAGGCCCTTCTGATTACTGTTCCGGTACAGGTAGCGTTTGACCTCTGGTGACAGCGAGCGAATCGTCGTCGGATCCCGTCCGATCACGATTCGCCTGATCTCATCTTCCACGATCTCCTTGATCGCCGTCGGAATCGAATGCCCGTAGCAGTCGCTCGACTCGCCCCACCCGATCACAGTCTTATCCGTCGACACCTTGGTGATCGCCCAGGATCGTGATGCCCGGCTCGGGACCGTCCGCTCGAAACCAAGACAGTAGACTTCGACGTTCGTGATTCTCACTGTCTCATCGCTCCTGCTCTGGCGTCGAAGGCATCACCGGTCGAGCCAATCGGCGACGATCGTGGCCAGCTCGCGGCATTGATCGGGCAGGTTGTCCAGGCGATGCGGAGCATGTCGAATGGTCCGCTGTGCCTTGTCGCCACGCGGGATGGCGTCGAAATAGGACTGGAGGTGCGACGGGAAGACGCGCTGGTCGGCGCCGAGTGTGATGACGAGGGCAGGTCTGCTGATGGTCCGCGCCGCCGCGATGCCATCAGCCTGCGTCGCCGAGACGCTCCATTGACTCAACCACGAACGGACACTGGAGCAGGAGGCCAGGCCGCGCCCGCTCAGATTGAGTCGCCGCGGGTCGCCCTCCACCAGACCTACCTCGCGATCGTTGGGGTCAATGCTCGGGTCGAGGAACCGGAGATCGGCGGTCGTGCGATACACCGGGAACTGGAGGTCGCATGCGCCGTCGGCTCGCGCTCGCAGCTCCGCGAGCTTCGCCCACGCCCACCTGGTGATGCGCTCATTTCGCGCCAGCTGCGCCCGGCGGTAGCGCTCCTGAAACGCCAGGCCATATGGCGGTCCATGCTCGGGGTTGAACATGTCCAGACCGGTATCCGTCGCGAACGGATCGCGTTCGTCGACCACAGCCGGGTCGAGCAGCTCTGTCAGCGCCTGCGCCCGGCCGGGAATCGCCGCACAGAGGACGAGGGCGTCCGCCGGAACCAGATCGGCCTCCCGCAGGTCTGGCGGGTCGCCGGCGGGCGTCGAGGTCACGGTGGGTCTCTCGGCCTGGCTCTGATAGAACGCCATCAGAGGCCCACCTCCACTGTGACCGAAGAGCGCGACGCGCTCGAAACCCTGCTCGCGCGCGAAGCGCACCGCCCCCCCGATATCCAGGACGGCCGCTTCCATGGTCAGGTAGGTGTCATTGTTGCCGAAGCGGGTGGACACCCCGATGCTTGCCAGCCCCGCCTCGGCAAACGGCTTGACCGTGAAGTGCTGCGTCCGGTCCTGACCGGGGTGAGCCACGATGATGGCGGTCCTGGGCTTCTCCCCGGCCCGCACATTCAGTGACAGCGCGACTGGCGGGTAGAGGCTGGCATCCCGCGGACGTGTTCCGAGGCCCGACTGTGGCCCGGTCGCGGCCCGGTGCAACCTGCTGTCTATCACCTGGAGCCTGACTCCTCGACACGCCGCCCCGAGCCCGTATCGGGCGGCGTCTGTGGCGCCTCGACCTGCGGGTCTCGCATGCGCTCAACCCTCAACCAGGTTGCGCGTCGTCCCCACCTGCCGGCAAGCAGGCTGGACGTGCTGCCTGCGACCGGCGCGTCGCGACGGAGCCGGGCGCCGCGTCCCCCCGCACGGAGCAGCCCCCCGTTCGCACGGGCAAGGCCCGGGTGGCTATTTCGCGAGCCAGAGCATCGGCAGCCGGATGAACCCGTCGACCGATGGTGCATAGCCCTGGAGCTTCTTGCTCATGACCTTGATGTCGGCATCCTGGTGGAGAAGCACGATGGGCGACTCGTCCAGGATCAGCTTCTGTAGCTCGGCGTACAGAGATTGCCGCTCCTTCTGATCCGCCGCACTCCGCGCCTTGTCCACGAGCTGGTCCACCGTCGGATTCGAGTAGTTGGTCCAGCCCAGATTTCCTCCGGTGCGGACGTAGGGATACACGAACTGGTCCGGGTCGGGATAGTGCGACGGGACGGCGATCGACGCCTGCAGATCGCTCCTCCTCCGGGCGGCAGTGTGGGCGCTCGCCTGGAGCGGCGTCACCTCCATCGTGATGCCCACGTCGGCCAGCTGGCCTTTCACGGCCTGCGCGAGCTGCAGACCCTCAGTGACGTTGTCCACGAGCACGGTGAACGTGAAACCATCCGGCTGCCCGCCAGCGGCGAGAGCCGCTTTGGCCTTCGATACATCCCTGGTGTAGAAGCTTCCGGCGGCATCGAAGCCCCAGCTGGTCGACGGGATGAGGAACTTGCCCGGGGCGCCGGTCTCGAAGAAGATCGCTTTGTGGATGGCGTCGCGATCGATACTCCAGGCCACCGCCTGCCGGAGAGCCTTGTTGCTGAACTGAGGTGCCCGGGTATTGAGACCCATGATGCGCAAAGCGCCCGGGCCGTGGACGTCGACGAGGGACGGGTCTGCCTTGACCTTTGACAGGTCACTGGGCAGGATGCTCGCGATGATGTCCAGGTTGCCAGTTCGAAGACTGGTGAACATCACTGTTGCGTCAGGGATGGGCTTGAAGACGACCTCGTCGAGGTATGGCAGCTGGTTCCCCTGGCTATCCTTCTCCCAGTAGCCCTCGAATCGCCTGAGCGTCAGGTGATCGTCCTTGATCCATTCGACGAGCTGGAATGGGCCGCTTCCACTCCCGTGGCTCGCGTGATCGTCACCCCACTTCTCGACGGCGGCGGGCGAGAGAATCCAGCCTGCTCCCTCGTTCAGCCTGGTTGGTAGGGTGGCATCCGGCTGCTTGAGGTTGAACTTCACTGTGACGTCGTCGACGACGTCGACGGAGGCCACGCCGTCGAGCTCGGGGCGATAGAAGGCTTTCGTGTCCGGATTGAGCACGCGATCCATGGTGAATTTCACGGCGGCGGCGTTGAGATTCGTCCCGTCGTGGAACTTGATGCCCTGGCGCAGCTTGAAGACGTAGCTGGTAGGGGTGGGGGAGGTCCAGCTCTCGGCCAGCTCTCCCGACACCGCGCCCTTGATGTCCACCCGCGTGAGCGCGTTGAACAGCGCCCGGGCGTACTGGCGGGTGGTCATGTTGGTCGGCTTCTGGATGTCGAGCTCGCCCGCTTCCCGGGCGAGACCGATGCGCAGGGTCCCTCCCCTGACGGGCGCTGCCGCCGCAGGGGCGGAGGTGGCGGCGGCCGGGCCGGCCGGGGCGGGCTGGCCGGGCGCAGGCGACTGGGGGGCTGCCGGGCCGCAGGCGGACAGCGTCATCGCGGCGCCCGCGATCAGGAGCCGCAGGGCGGCCCGGCGGGTCAGCGCGTGACGCACGGCCGGCGCGTGACGCACGGCCGGAAGGGGAACGGTCTTGGCGGAACCTTGTTCGAGCGTCATAGCCTGCTCCTCCCCCGATGGCTTGTGCTTCTGTGATGGGATGCCGCTGGACGATCAGGATCAGGTCTGGTTCGGCGGCTGCTCCGTGCGACGTGCGAGGAGATACGTCCGCGGGTCTGTAATGCGACCTTCCACTGCGGACGCGGCAATGATCGCTTCGTTTGCGTGAAAGATCCGCGCCCTGGCGCTGCCCATTCGGCCGGGATTGTTCATGGTGTTACTGGCCAGGCAGACATCGCTGTCGGCGAGGGTGGAGCCGCCCCCCCAGCACATGCCGCAGCCCGGCGGATTGAGCACAGCGCCGGCGCGCAGGAAGATCTCCGTCAGACCTTCTGACGCCATGTTGAGCTGGAGCTCGAGAGACGGCGGCTGAATCAGCAGTCGCACGCCGGGATGGACCCTGCGGCCTTTGAGGATGCTGGCGGCAACACGCAGCTGATCCATGCGAGCTCCGGCGCACGAGCCGATGAACCCGACCGTGATCTCCGTCCCGACGAGGTCGCCGAGCGGATGCGCATTGAACGGGTTGGGAGGCGCCACCACCATCGGTTCGAGCTCGGAGAGGTTGAGCTCGACCGTCTTGAGGTAGCGTGCGTCCGGGTCGCTGCGCACCGGTGTCAGCGGGCGATCCGTATGCTTCGCCAGGTAGTCCAGCGCGATCTGGTCCGGCTCGATGATGGCGGTCTTCACCCCGGCCAGCACCAGCAGGTCGCACACCGTCATGCGCTCATCCAGGGGCAGGGTGCTGAGCCCCGGCCCGGCGAACTCGACGACGTGGTAGATCATGTTCTCGGCACCCAGGGTCCGGACCGTGGCGAGGAACAGATCTCGGCCGGTCACGGCCGGTGGAAGCGCTCCGTGCAGATCGACCCGAATCGTCTCGGGCACGCGGCACCAGCCCTTGCCCGTGACCAGCACCTCGAGCGTGTTGAAGCTCACCGCGAACGCTCCGAAGGCGCCATTCAGGGTCACGTGCGGGTCGCTGTTGACGAACACCATGCCCGGCCAGACGAGCCCCACCTCCGACGCCATCTGGTGGCTGACCCCGCCCTGGCCGACATCCCAGAACTTGGTGATCCCCTGCGACGTGACCCACTCCCTGGAGCGGGCATGCTTCTCTGCCCATTCGCTATTGAATTCCGGCGCGGCGTGGTCGAAGACGATCGCCACTTTGTCTGGCTCCCAGATACGCTCGACCCCTAGCTCTTCCAGGGCATTGATGTATCGGGGATAGATAAAGAAGTCGTGGATCATGAGTATGTCAGGCTCGACATACAGGACTTCACCGGGCGTCACGCTATCCCGGCCGCTGTGTGCCGCAATGATCTTCTCGCTGATCGTCATTCCCATGGTCGATCCCGCTTCCGTCCTCGGCACCGCTACCCGCGGAACGTGTGCGCCTGCTCTTGTGGCAGGTATCTGTGCTCGAGAGCTGTGATCTCCGGAAAGCCGATGAACCGGCTGAACTCAAGCAGCTTGACGCGAGGCGCTGAAGGGCTCATCTCTTTCCCCTCGCGGAGGTATGTCAACGCATCACACATCGCCCGGTAGGCCGTGAGCACGGTCTCGACCGCGAAGATCGCCACGGCAGACACGTGGTGCTCCTGCAATTGCTGGATCGAGACCCAGCCGGGCGGGTCGGTGTACACGACGAACACGGGTTTGCCGGTGACCCGTTGCGTCTCGATGAGACCCTCGAGTGAGTGGAACACGCGGCAGCCGATGACGTCGGCCCCCGCCTCGGCATAGGCGTGGGCGCGCTCCAGGGCACGTGCTGGCTCAGGCTCCATGCACGTCACCTCGATCAGGAAGTCGGGATCCCGACGGGCGTCGACGGCGGCTTTGATCTTGCCGACCGCCTCGTCGATCGGAACCACGTTCACTCCGGTGACCGAGCCAATGCACCGCTTCGGAGCAACCTGGTCTTCGAGGTGGATGCCAGCCCCGCCAGCATGCTCGATCACGCGGACCGTGTGAGCCGCGTTGATGGCGTTGCCAAACCCGGTGTCCACATCCACGATGACGGGTAGATCCACGGTCCGGGTGACATTGCGGCAGACCAGCTCGAAGTCGGTGAGATTCACGAAGCTGGCGTCGGCCTTGCCGAGCAGACTGGCGGACACGCCGTAGCCCGTCAGGAAGAGGGAGTGGAACCCGGCGTCGGCGGCCGCCCTGGCGCTGATGCAGTCGTAGATCCCGGCTTCCATGATCACCAGCTCCTTCGCCAGGAGGTCGCGAATGCCCGGACTCATACGTCTTCCTCCTTCCGGCCCCGCATCCAGTCGGATGGTGGGCGGAAGCGCCTGCACAGGGCACGCCCTGGTTGCCGCTCAGGTGCGGGGCACCTGCGCGATCCGGGCCGCCACGTTGCCTTCCCGAATCTTCTTCTTGAGCAGCGGCAGCATCCCGCCGGCCTCGTACAGCTCGGCCATAGGCCCGGTGATCGCGCTGCCGCGCAAGACGATGCCCTGGGTGAGGTCCTTGAGCTCGCCGGTCTCGAAGTTGACCTCCAGCTCGTCCCCGCCGCGGACAGTCCGAGCCACGCCGGGGCAGCTCATGACCAGGATGGCCTCCCGCTCGGCCATGCCCCGCAGGACCATGCGCTGCAC
>JACQVT010000803.1 GCA_016209665.1 Planctomycetota bacterium
GGCCGTCCTCGACCGCTACCAGCACCCCGACTCGGTGGCGAGTTACCTGGCGAGCTTCCACGGCAAGGCCATGCTGCTGGGCAGCCAGGAGACGGCCAACTGCCTCGACTGCCACGTCGCTGAATTGGCGAACGTACACTTGATGAAGCCGCACGACGACCCGAAGGCCCCGACCAGCTCGGGTCGTCTGCCTGATACCTGCCGCAGCGCCGCCTGCCACCCCACCGCGGGCCACGCGATCAGCACCGCCGCCATCCACCTGGACCTGGCGACCGGCCGCGGCCTCGAATACTTCATCGGGCTCATGTTCTTCCTGCTGATCCTGTCGACGTTCGGCCCGTCGGTCGTGATCCTGGCCCTGGAACTCCTGCAGATCGTCGTCGGCCGACACGACCCCACGCACGAGCGGCACCGGTCGCTCGCCGAGCGGCTGATGGCGGATCCGCGGGCCCGGGCCAGACTCAAGCGGTTCACGCCCCACCAACGCGTCCAGCACTGGGTGCTGTTCGGCAGCTTCGCCTTGCTCGTGCTCACCGGCTTCCCGATCAAGTTCGCGGACCGGGCCTGGGCGGCCTGGATCATCGACCAGATCGGCAACCTGCACCGGGCCCGGCTGATCCACCGGTGGGCCGGAGTCACGCTGATCGCCGGTTTCCTGTACCACATGGTTTACGTGGCCGTTCACACGTTCCGCGAGGGCCGGCGGGCGGGCAAGGGGCTGATGCGGACGCTCCTTGATCTGCCCATGGTGATGCAGTGGGACGACCTCAAGCAGATGCGGGAGCTGTTCAAGTTCCTGCTGTTCATCAGGAAAACGCGGCCGCCCGCCGGACGGTTCAGCCTCGAGGAGAAGTTCGAGTACTTCGGCGTGTTCTGGGGCTCGATGCTGCTGGGGGTCACCGGCGTGCTGATGTGGGCCAACGCCTGGACCAGCGAGATCCTGACCGGACGGGTGCTGACCGTCGCCGCCCTCATCCACACGTTCGAGGCGTTCCTGGCCCTGCTGCACGTGGGCATCATCCACATGATCAGCGTGATCTTCTCGCCGGTCGTGTTCCCGCTGTCGCCCGCGATGCTGACCGGCGACACGCCCGCCGAGGAGATGGCCGAGGGCCACGCCGCGATGCTCGATGAGGTCGCCCGCGAACTCGACCTGGCGCCGCCGGGGGAGGCCAGCCATGGCTAAACCGATTCCCGCCACGATCGGCAAGCTGATCGTCCGGTGCTACGCGTTCGTCGTCATGGCCGTCGTGGTCTGGGCCGGCTACACCGCCGTCATCTACCTCTACCGTTCCGTGTTCAAGCCCGGCAAGCCACCGGCCGCCATGCTCGACTGGCAGGCCCACACGCGGGCCCAGGCCCTGCGGACCCCCGAGGCGCCCGGGATCACCGAGGCCGCCCTGCGCTCGCCCCTGGGCCACTACCACAGGGTCGACCGCTGGTTCCAGCCCGATCTGCGCAACGGGTGCATCACCAGCGGCTGCCATGACCCCATCCCCCACAGCAAGAGCAAGGCCCTGCGGGCGTTCGCCAACCTGCACGCGACGTTCATGACCTGCGAGACCTGCCACAAGGCTCCCGCCGGCTCGCCCATGCCGGCGGTCTGGATCGACATCCGCACGGGCGACAAGCAGCCGCCGCCCGCGATCCTGCTGCTCATGAAGCATCTGGGGACAACCACGCAACCGGCCCAGGACCTCGCCGAGTCCAGCGCCACCACCCTGCGGCTGCTCCGGCAGGCCATCGACGTGATCGGCGGCGATCCGGTGCTGGGCTATCTGGCCGTGCAACTCGACACGTCCGAACCCGGCAGCCCCGCTTGGCGGCAGGCCATGGACCAGCTCAAGTCCGAATTGCCCAATCACGCCCGCGGCGAGTACGGGGCCAGGATATCGCCCGCCACCGGCGGCGCCGATCCGCAGCCCATCCGCCAGGACTTCAACGGCCTCGTCGAGCAGTACTTCTCGAGGGCCAACACACAGGCCCAGCGGGACGTGATTTCCAGGAAGATCCACGACGGCGTGAACCCCGCACCGCAGGGCTGCCTGCCCTGTCACCGCGGCTCGCCGCCGATGATCGATTTTGCGGCCCTGGGCTATCCGCCCGAGCGTGTCCGGACGCTCACGCACACGCCCATCGCCGACATGTTGCAGCAGATCCACCAGGGGCAACCGTTCAGTCTGCCCTTAGGGCCGTGACCCCGCTGTGCGAGGAGGACCACCCATGAACTCGACGTGTCTCAGGCCAGGTTTGCCCGGCACCGCATCCAGCCGTCTTGTAACGGCCTGCGCCCTCGCAGGCCGTTCTTCGCGGACGGTCCCGTCAGCCGCACGTCGGCCGGCGAGGCGCCGGCCGCTACAACTCGTCACGTGCATTCTGGGAATCGGCTTGGTGGTCGGCACTCAGGGCGTGTCCACCAGGGCTGCCACGGTGCAGACGCACTACTATGCCCACGACGCCGTCGAGGACGAGCACGGCGTCATCGCCCCGTGGTACAAGGGCGCCAACGGCCAGTTCGACGAGCGCATTCGCGTCGCCGTCGAGACGATGAAGCGGTATCCCCGGTCGCCGGCGGGCAAGGCCCCCAAGTCGCTGCCCGAGTACATCTACAGCGGGGCGTGGAAGATCACGCCACAAGGCGAGATCACCATCCCCCCCATCGACGACTGGGCGAACGGTGACCTCGCCCAGCGGGCCTCCTACGTGCTTGGCGGCTTGATCGACTACTACCGCTATTCCGGCGACGCCTGGGCCATCGGCGCCGTCACCTTGCAGGCCGACGCCCTGCTCGACTACTCGCTGACGCCCGACGACCATCCCTGGCCGCGGTTCCTCATCAGTGTGCCCGTCAAGGGCAAGCCCTACGGCCAGGCCGACCCCCACGGCATGATCCAACTCGACATCGTGGGCGAGGTGGGCATCCAGATGGTCCGGGCCGCTCAACTGTGCGGCAACGATCGTTGGATGGACGCCGCCAAACACTGGGCCGACCTGCTCGCCGCCAAACGCCTCCGCGAGCCCGGCGTGAACCCCTGGCCGCGCTACGCCAACCCGCAGGACGCCCCCTGGGAGGACATCGCCACCGGCGGCGTGGCGTTCATCCTCGAGTTCTTCGACGAGCTGATCAAGGCCGGCTACACCGGCCAGGACGACGCGATCGTCGAGGCCCGCAAGGCCGGCGTCGCCTACCTCCGCGACGTGCTGCTGCCCGACTGGCTCGGCCACGACACCTGGGGCCGCAACTACTGGGACTGGAACTGCTTCGTCCAGGTCGAAAACGTCACCGAGTTCGTCTGCCGCTACCTGATGGACCACCCCGACGAGTTCCCCAACTGGAAAAACGACGCCCGCAACATCGCCACGCTGTTCGTCAACCGCACCTGCGTCGACCCCAAGTCGGGCGGCGACACGTTCCACGGTGCCTGGGCCTACCCCGAGTCCAGCGGCTGCTGCGGCCGGTCGCTGTGGTACGGCCCGTTCGAACTCGCGCCCGTCTACGCCCAATACGCGGCACTCATGTCGGTCCGGTCTCCCGCCGGCCGGAAGGACCGGCAAGATGCCGGTCCCACACCCGCGGATGCCGACTGGACGGCCTGCCACTGGGCCCATGAGATGGCCCGTCGCCAGATGATCCTCGCCACCTACGACTTTCACCCCACCGGCGTCGTCGAGGACAACATCGACGGCGGCGCCATCGTCGCCGGAAGCTGGTTCAAGATCGCCCACCCCATGGCCCTCAAGCACACCCTCAACGCCATGGCCTGGATGCCGGACGTGTTCTGTCCGCCGGGCCAGAACCACATCGTCCGCAGCACCCACACGGTCGTCGACGTGAAATACGAGGACGAGGATGCGCAAGTCCGGTTCAAAGTCAGCGGCCAGAACGCAGCAATAGCCAACACCGTCATGCGGGTTGCGTTTGAGCCGACCCGCGCGTTGGTGGACGGCCAGGCTTGCCCGTTCGAGATCACGACCTTGCGGAGTGGGGATTGGATTGTCACGTTGCAGCACCCGCCCGGTCGGCCGGTGACGATCCTGGGTAGGTTCCCGCGGAGCGCTGCCACGCGTCCACCCTGGAACTACGGCTCGGGCGGCGGACCAACGGGGGCGCAGCGGTGGATCTTCGGGTATCCGGGGCGGGAGGACTACGTGGATTCGGCCGGGAACGCCTGGCGGCCGGCGACCGAGTGGGCCATTCGCCTTGGTCACGCGGTCGACAGCGTGGCCGGAGCGTGGTACACGACGCGCCGGCAACTCATCGTCGCGGATGCCCAGGATCCCGAGCTGTACCGCTACGGCGCTCACGGGAAGGACTTCTGGGCCGATTTTACCGTCGGCCCCGGCACCTACTATGCCCGGCTCAAGTTCGCCGAGACACGTCGCATCGAGCCGAGGCTCCGCGCGGTTACCATCCTGATCAACGGCGAGGAAGTGGCGTCGAACGTGGATCTGGCCGCGACCGCCCAGGCGGCGGCCGGCCGGATGCTCAGACCCGCCCGCCCCGCCGCCGGGATGCGTCGGGCGGTTGATCTGGTTTTCAACGGGATCGCTCCTCGCAACGGCGTCATCTCGATCCGGTTGAAGGGCTCGTTCGGCGGCGAGGCCATGGTCCAAGCCATCGAGGTCGGCCTCGGTGAGCGTGGCGAGGGGGCGACCCCCGTCGCCCTCCCCCCGCCCACGACTACGACTACTCCGACCCCGTAGGGACCGAGGCCCCCCGGCACAGCGATTTCGTCGGAAATCCGTCTGACATCAGTTTTCGAGGGGCGTCTGACGACAAGGCGTCATCCCCCCAGGCAGCTAAGGTGAGGATTCAGCGGGGATTGGGTGCGGAATTTCACAATTTCCGACGCTTGCAAGTCGTGTTCGGTCCGATTATTTAAGCATGGGCCCGCGCCGGTGGGTCGTCGCGCCTGGAACCCCTAGACACGGTGGAGATCCATGAACCCGGTTCGCAGTTTCACCGTTCTGCCCCGCCTCCCGGAGCCGTTGAAGCCCCTGCGGGAGCTGACCTACAACCTTTGGTGGACCTGGAATCCGGCCGCGATCGAACTCTTTCGGCGGCTGGACCTGGACCTGTGGCGCGAATTGAGGCACAACCCGGTGGCCATGCTGGCCAAGCTGCGGCAGGACCGCCTGGACCGGCTGGCCCGCGACCCGGCCTACATCGCCTCCCTCGACCGGGTCCTGGAAAGCCTGCAATCCTACCTCGAGCGGACCACCTGGTTTGAGGAGCAGTTCCCCAAGGAGCCCATCGGCAGCATCGCCTACTTTTCGGCCGAGTTCGGCCTGCACGAATCCCTGCCGATCTACGCCGGCGGCCTGGGCGTGCTGGCCGGCGACCACCTCAAGAGCGCCAGCGATCTTGGCCTGCCGCTGGTCGGCGTGGGCCTGCTCTACCGCCAGGGCTATTTCCACCAGTACCTGACCAACGACGGGTACCAGTTCGAGGATTACCCCGATCTGGACTTCTCGCTGCTGCCCGTCCAGGCGGTGCGCGATTCGAGCAACAAGCAGTTGACGGTGTCCGTCGACGTCGGGCATCACCCGGTCGAGGCCTACATCTGGCGGGTGACGGTCGGACGGGTCAAGCTGTTCCTGCTGGACACCAACGTCCCGACCAACCGGCCCGAGGACCGCGACATTACGGCCCGGCTGTACGGCGGCGACCAGGAAATGCGCATTCGGCAGGAGATCGTGCTCGGCAACGGCGGGATCCGGGCCTTGACTCAGATGGGTATCCGCCCGTCGGTCTGCCACATGAACGAGGGGCATTCGGCTTTTTTGGCCGCCGAACGCATTCATGAACAGATGAAGGAGAACGGCCTGGGCTTCCGCGAGGCCCGCGAGGCGGTCGCCACCGGCAGCGTGTTCACGACCCATACCCCCGTGCCCGCCGGCATCGACCGCTTCAGCCCGCAGCTCGTCGGCAAGTACCTCGGCAGCTACTGCCACGCCCTGGGCATCAATCTCGACACCCTGCTGGAGCTGGGCCGGATGAACATGGCCGACAAGGCCGAGTCGTTCTGCATGGCCGTCCTCGCCCTGCGGCTCAGCTACCTGAGCAACGGCGTCAGCCAGATCCACGGCGACGTCAGCCGTAAGATGTTCAGCGCCGTCTACCCGGGTGTCCCCGTGAACGAGGTGCCCATCACCTCGATCACCAACGGCATCCACACCCGCAGTTGGCTGTCTCGCGAGGTGGCCCACCTGTTCGACCAGTATCTCGGGCCGCAGTGGGCGGACGATCCGGCGAACCCGGCCACCTGGCAGCGGGTCGAATTGATCCCCGATGCCGAACTCTGGCGGTCGCACGAACGGCTTCGCGAGCGGCTCGTTGGCTTCGCCCGGCGGCGGGTCAAGATGCAGTTGATCTCCCGCGGGGCCCCGCCCGCCGAGGTCGACACCGCCGACGAGATCCTCGACCCCGAGGCCCTGACCATCGGGTTTGCCCGGCGGTTCGCCTCCTACAAACGGGCCTTGCTGCTGTTCCGCGACTCCGAGCGGCTCACCCGCATCTTGACCGATCCGCACAGGCCGGTCCAGATCGTCCTGGCCGGCAAGGCCCACCCCCGCGACGAGGGCGGCAAGGAACTCATCAAACGCATCGTCCAGTTCGCCAAGCAGCCGCACCTGCGCAATCGCGTCGTGTTCATCGAGGACTACGACATGACCGTGGCCCGGCTGCTCCTCGAGGGTGGGGACGTCTGGCTGAACACGCCGATCAAGCTGCACGAGGCCAGCGGCACCAGCGGCATGAAGGTCACGCCCAACGGCGGGCTCAACATGTCCATCCTCGACGGCTGGTGGCCCGAGGGCTACGACGGCACCAACGGCTGGGCCATCGGCGACCGCCGCATCTACGGCAACCAGGACTACCAGGACTTCATGGAGTCCGAGTCCATCTACGACCTGCTCGAGAAGGAAGTCGTCCCGCGATTCTACGATCGCGGCAGCGACGGGCTGCCTCGCCGATGGATCCAGATGATGAAGTCGTCCATGCGGACGTGCTGCCCGGTGTTCAGCGCCCATCGCATGGTCCGGGAGTACACCGAGCGGTTCTATCTGCCCGCCGGCCGCCGGTGGAGCCGCTTCATCGAGAACGCCTACAAGGTCACCAAGGAGGTGGCCGACTGGCGCCACAAGCTCCAGGAGAAGTGGGACGAAGTGCACATCGAGTCCGTCCACGCCGACATCCCCCGCGAGCCGCAGGTCGGCCAGCAGTTGCCCGTCACCGCGGAGATTCGCCTCGGCTCGATCAAGCCGGAGGAGATCTCGGTCGAACTGTACTACGGCCCGCTCGACCCGCGCGGCGTGATCATCACCGGTGCCGCCGTCCCCCTGCGCTGCGAGGGCAGCAACGGCTCGCCCGGGCTCTACAGGTACGCCGGTGCCCTGCCCTGCGAGTACAGCGGTCAATACGGCTACGCCCTGCGGATCGTCCCCTACCACCCCGAGATGGCCGCCCGTTACAACGTCGGCCTCGTCCGCTGGGGATGATTCGTCTCCACCTGCCTTGAAGGTGGGTCACACGGGATGCTATCATGGCTTGGGCAGTCGGAAAGGTGGGTCCGCGATGCCGGGCCGCTGAGCGGAGGAGTCATGGCGATCACTTTCAATCTTTCACCGGACATCGAAAGCCGGCTGGTCGAGAACGGGCATGATCCCAATCAGGCCGCCAAGGAGGCTGCGTTGGTCGAACTGTACCGCCGGGAGAAGATTTCCCACGGTGAACTTGCTCAGGCGCTCGGCCTCTCACGGTATGAGACCGACGCCGTCCTGAAGCGGCACGGCGTTACGGAGGATTTGATCACCCCGCAAGAACTCGATGCCCAGGTCACCGGTCTCCAGCGGCTGCTCGGTCAATGATCGTTGTCTCCGACACTTCGCCGCTCCATTACTTGGTCCTGGTGCAGTGTGACCATGTTCTTCCCCGGATGTTCGGTCGCGTGCTGGCTCCACCGGCGGTGATTGACGAGTTGCGGCATCCTCACACTCCCACCGTAGCCCGTGCATGGGCCGAGAGGCCGCCGGCTTGGCTGGAGATGCGATCGCCCGCGGTGCTCGATCCGGGACTCAAACTCGGACCTGGGGAGATACAGGCCGTTTGTCTGGCCCGCGAGGTGCACGCCGACGTCGTGCTGATCGACGAACGCAAGGCGACCCGGGTGGCCTAGCGGCTGGGCTTGGTCGTCGCCGGCACGCTCGGCGTTCTGGTCGCCGCTTCTCAAAAGGGCCTGATCCGTCTTTCCGATGCGATCGATGCCTTGCCGCCGACCTTTCGTGCTCCGCAGTCTTCGGGAACAAGCGGCCGAGTGGGAACACCGCACGTGAGCCCTCGAACCGCCCGAGCAGCCTCCTCGGGACAATCCTTGAAGGTGCTCTGCGCGGAGAACCCAAGGAAGCCATGAGGCCAATGTGCCTGTAGGGGCTCACCAAGGTTCTGGCCTTCAACCCTGCTGATTTCGCCCGCTTTCCCGGACACACGGTCCTGACACCGGAGCAAGTCATTGCAGACAAATGAGTTGTGAGCGAACCGGCTATTTCAAGGCATAACTTTGAATCAGCCGGGTCCGTGAAATCGGCTGGTCGATATGATCGTGAGCGATCTGAAGGCGACGCCTCGGACGCTCTCGGCGCGGTTTCCCATGGTGACGCTGACCGGGCCGCAACAGAACGGCAGGTCGACGTTTTGTCGAGCGGTGTTTCCCGGCCCGGCCTATGCCAGCCTGGAAGGACCGGAAGTGCGGGCATTTGCGTCGACCGATCCGTGGGCCTTCCCCGCTCGGTTCGCAGACGGATTTATGGCCAATGAACTTCAGCGCTGTGGTCTGCCTCGGCGGACGCCGCGGGGTGCGACGGCGTTTGCCCGGGCGGGGTGGATCGGGTAATTTCAGGTCGGAGACTCGACGTGGTGAGGTGATATGGAGGCGGTTGTGACACCAACAGCGGCCCCGCTGGGCCTGTTTGAAAAGCTGCGCGTGCTGGCGGCGGTCGCGGCGGCGGTCGCGCTGCTTTATGCCGTGGGGTGGATGGTGGCGGCGCCGAGCGACCCCAACCTGGCGGTGACGTTCGTGATGAGCGGGCGGGCGGTGCTGGCGATGTGGCCGGGACTGGCGGTGCTGAGCGTGATGGCCGGGATCGTCGGAACGGTACTGGCGGGACCACGCCTGCCGAAAGCGGGGTTGTTCGCGGCGGCGATCGGCCTGGCGGCACTGAGCGTGCACGGCGGGGGGATGCAGGTGCTGTTGGCCAACGAGGGGGCAACGACGACGGCATCGCGGCAGGCGTTCATGCGGGCGATGGCGGTGGACTGTGCCCTGTGGTCGGCGATCATGGTGGCGACCTGGGTGGCCGTCACGTGGGCCTACCGCTGGGTGTGGCTCGGTGAGGGGGCGGAAGGAGCCGAAACCGCGCTGGCGGACGACGCGATGCCGCGACCGAAAGGAAACCCCAAGCCGCGCACGACGGGCGGCGCGAAGCCGCAAGCGGTGAAAGCCGGCTGGTCGGCGATGATCGTCACCGGCGTGATCGGGGTGTTCGTGGTGTGGCTGACCGTGGGACGCACGCCGGTGGCCAACGTGGCCCGGGGGCAGACGATCGCGTCGGTGGCGGCGGGGCTGTACCTGGGGGCGATGGGGGCCCGATACTTCACCGGCGTGCGCGACGGCCGCTGGTACCTGCTGGCGGTGCCGGCGGTGGGGCTGATGGCGTACCTGGTGGGGTACCTGAGCGCGGACATGAGCTGGGCCCAGGGGACGAAGTACCAGTACTATATCGACCTGGCGACGACGCCGCCGCACGAC
>JACQVT010000804.1 GCA_016209665.1 Planctomycetota bacterium
ATTGAAGTAGGTGCGGATGAAGGGCTTCACGTCGTCCCGCAGGGCGCAGACCTCGGCGTTTCGGCAGTAGTACGGCTGCACTTTGGCGAAACCGCCGCGGTTGTACCAGTCCTTGGCCGACAGCTCGGCCGGGAAGTCGAACCAGCCGTCGGACAGGAACTGCACGTCCTCCATGTGGTCCATCATCCAGGCGGTCTCGCGGCTGTTGGCGTCGAGGATGCCGAGCGGCACGAGGTGATGCGAACCGAGTTCGACGTCGTAGCACCAACTGCGGTTGCCGTCCTCGCCGGGAAAGAAGTTGGCGGTCGGACCGGGGCCGTGCAATTGCGACGGGTACCCCGGCACGCTGGTGCCGTCGCGCAGGCGGTACACCGGCATGAGAGCCCGCGTCCAGGCGAAGCCGCGCAGGATGTCGTCGCGGAACCGCGAGGCGACCTCGCGCCACGCGGCCGCGTCGGCGACGTCCACGTCGGCCAGGGCGTCGGCCGCGGAGCGCAGCCCCGCGCAGTAGTAGCCGTTGAGGCAGAAGTAGTAGGCGAAGGCGTCCCAGTCGGCCATGATCCCCGGCGGCATCAGGCCGAACTCGGGCGGCTTGCTGCCGTCGGGCCAGGGCTTCATGGTCTTGGCCCGCTGCTGGACGATCCACTTGCACACGCGGGCAACGTTGGGGGCCGCATTCCGCAGCCAGTCGCGGTCGCGGGCCAGCCCGTAGTGCTCGCCCAGCATCCACAGGTGCCAGCCGGTGCCCATCAGCGTGTAGCCGGTGGTCAGCATCCCGTCGGGGCTGTATCGGTGGATGAAGAAATCGAGCGATCGGCGGGCGAACTCGTGGTGGCCGAAGAAGTCCATGCCGCGGATGATCGAGTTCGATTCGCTTTCCAGCGGGCCATAGCTGACGGACGCGATCCAGGGAGCGACGCGGCTGCCCTTCTCCTCGCCGCGGGCGGCGATCAGGCAGTGCACCTGCGAGGCCTTGATGGTGTTGGCGAGCAGCGGGTCGGGCAACTCGACCTGCATGGCGGGGGCGAGCTGGCGGGTCCAGTATTCCCGCGTGGCCCGGAGCAGGTCGTCGGGGTTGCCGAACTGCGTGTGCTGCTCGGGCCTCATCACCACGGTGGGGACGAACACCACCAGGCGGCTGGTCACGCGGGGCGGCAGCGTGCCGGTGAGTCTTGCACCGGACTCGGTCACGTCGAGCTTGAGCGGGCGGGCCTGGTCGGCCTGGACGGCGGCCAGGAGGCGGCCTCGGCGGTAAGCGACGGCCCCGGTGGGAACCGCCGACACCTCCGCCACGTCCTGCTGTTTCGCGTTGGCCCAGAACGCCAAGCTCAGCGTGGCGGCGGCGGGGTTGGCCGACACGTTCTCGGCCGTCAGCTCCATCACGCCCACCGAGGCGGCGGCGTTCAGCGAGGCGGAAGCCTCCTGGCCGAGCGGGGCCACGAACGTCCGCTGGCGGTAGGCGATCCCGTTCTCCTCGACGCTGGTGATGAGGATCGGCATCCACCCCCCGTCGAGGCCGCGGCTGAGCTTCTCGTTCTTACCGGAGCCGAACGTCGGCGAGATTTGGGCGGACAAATCCGGCAGGTCGCCGACATGCTTGTCGTCGGTTTCGGGTGCGGAGCTGAACTCGATCCGCCCCTCGCGGTGGACGATGAACTTGTGATTGTCGCAGGCCAGGGACAGGAGAGTCGGCGGCAGGTTCTGGGCGGGGTTATGGATGGCCGCGATCACCTGGGCCAGCGTCTGGTCGGGCATGGTGCGAACCTGCTGCAAGATGGTTTGCCGGTTGGCAATCTGTTTCTTGTAGTCCGCCAGAGGCATCTTGACGGGTTCGACGGCCACGAACAAGCCGAGATCACGGACGTACACGCAGCCGTCCTTGAGGACGTCGTCGACCGACACGCCGAATTCGGCGACCGGGCCCGCCGGGGCGGGCAGGTGGAACCGCAGCACGGTCTTGTCGGGCAACCAGGGCCGCGGCTTCGCGTGCCGGAGGTCGATCGACAACGGCTCAGACGGGCTCCATTCCCGCCGGAGCGGGCCGCCGGTGCCGGCGAACTCGCCGTTGTAGATGTCGACGGATGCGGATTCGTTGCCGAGCGGTCTTTCGAGTTCCACGTGCAAACGAGCCTGCTCCAGCCGCGCGGACGTCACGGCCGTCAACCGGCGGATGGCAACCGACTCGGGGAAGATGAACCGAATCTTGCGGGTTTCGCCACGGGCATCGGGGACGCTCGACCAGTCGGGGCGCAGGGTCCAGACCGCATCCTGCGCCTGCCACTCGCCGCGAACCGGCTTCCACTCGCCCTGCCAGGAGGATCGACCGGCCCAGCACTCCAGCCGCACGTCGCCCATCCGGGGTCTGGCCGAGCCCTCGGCGAACTCGAAGCCCACGGTCCGGAGCCGGCGGCGTTCGATCCACTTGAGGCCGAGACAGGCGGCTTTTCCGCCGGTCGCCGCGACGTGGTAGTTCCCCTTTGAATCGGGCACCACGGGCGTCTCGAGGTACACGTCCTCGGCCCGATACTCCTGGATGCGGGTCGAACGGGCGCCGTCCATCCGCGTCGGGTCACACGTGACCACATCGCCGAACGGCGCCGCGTCGAGCACGCTTCCCGCGGGCAGAGCCGCCGGCACGTCGGCCCGCATCAGGCGGGCGTCGACCCAGTTGGCGCAGTCGTTCGTCAACCCGTCACCGGCGTCGGTCACGACCAGCCGCAGTTCCTGTGCGCCCCGCAGTGAGACCGAGACCCGCTGGGCGGGCGAGTCCTGTTTCATCACGCCGCTGTCGAATCGCTGCCGGTCGTCGACGAACACCTGGAAGACCACGCTGCCCGCTCCGCCCGCCAGCGTCTGCACGCCGACGATGCTCTCGAACGTGGCGTACTCGCCCGCCAGATCGATGACGATTTCGCCCGGCGCATGATGGCCCAGGCCGGTGTCGTATTGCCGGCCGTTGACGGTCAACGGCAGTCCCTGCTCCTTTCGCACGTGGGCGCAACAGTTGATCCCCAGGACGCCCCAGCCCTGTTGGTCGTATAAAAACCGATATCCCAGATCCGCCAGCCGGTCCGCGCGGGCCGCGTCCGCCGCCCGTGCCACCGAAGCGATCCCGATCCCGACCGCCAGGAACCCGCAGATTGCCATCCATCGCCTGGACATGTATACCTCGGTGCCTCCAGCTTCAGTGCCGCGTGTCTCGCTTTCGTCACACGGCCGGCAATCATCCCGAACGCAGTCGGCAGCGTCAACCGCCCGCCCGATGGACCTGTCTCACTTAGGACCGAGGCAACTTGTTGCCGTTTCTCCGCGGCCTGCCAAGAGGATGCGTCAACGAGTCGCCACGGCGATTCGACTGGGCGAGTTGACGCGGTCCTTTGGAGGGAATGCGGTCCGCCTATTCTGTCGATGACCCACTCAAGCCGATCGGCAGAATCGAGTGCTTGCATCGCCGGTGAGCGGGAATATACTGGGCTGAAGTCGCGATGGATGCGACACACCCAGCGAGGAAAGCACATGGACCAGGCGAGCGATCCGTCGGCGTCATCCTTACGCGACCGCGTGACCAGCGTGATCGACCAGTTGCGGCCGGCCGTCCAGGGCGACGGCGGCGACCTCGAGTTCGTCGACGTGGACGAGCACGGCGTCGTTCAGGTCCGCCTGCACGGGGCGTGCATCGGCTGCCCGTCGGCGGCGATGACGCTCAAGTTCGGCGTCGAACGCAGCCTCAAGCAGCGCGTGCCCGAGGTGACGCAGGTCGTCTGCGTGTGATCAGAACGGTGTGAATGTGTGAACGTATGAATGTATGAACGAAGAGGGCGTCTTCCCGTTCACAGGTTCACAGGTTCACAGGTTCACACGTTCACACGTTCGTACCCCCCTTCACCGCGGAATGAAACTGGTTTTCGCATCAATTCTCGCGACCGTCTCGGCCAGGAGTTTCGCGGCGTTCTCGAGGTCGGTGAGGCTGACGACTTCCACCTGCGTGTGCATGTAGCGATTGGGGATGCTGACCAGGCCGGCGGCGACGCCGCTGCGGGAGACCTGGATGGCGTTGGCGTCGGTGCCGGTGGCGCCGGCGGCGGCGTCGATCTGGTGAGGAATCTTCGCCTTGCGGGCGGTCTCGGTGAGCAGTTCGCCGACGATGGGGTTGATGTTGGGGCCGCGCTCGATGACCGGCCCCTTGCCCAGGGCCACGTCGCCCGAGATCCGCTTGTCGGCGCCCGGATTGTCGGTGGCGTGCGTCACGTCCACCGCGATACCCACCAGTGGATCGATGCCGTAGCAGCTCGTCCGGGCCCCGCGGAGGCCGATCTCCTCCTGCACGGTGGCGACCGCGAACAAGGCACAGTTGAGTTTCTTGCCCGCGGCCAGCCGGGCCGCCTCCATCACCACGAACGCGCCCACCTTGTCGTCCAGGCCGGGCGAGGTGATGCAGTTGCTGCCCAGCCGATCCATGCCCAGCCGATACGTCACCGGGTCGGCAATGGACACATGCTTGAGAGCATCGGCCTTGTTCTTGGCGCCGATGTCGATCCACAGGTCTTGCAGCTCGATCTTGGCCTGCCCGCGCTCCTCGGGCTTCATCAGGTGGACCGGCTTTCGGCCGATGACGCCCGGCACCGGCCCCTTCTTCGTCTGGACCGTCACCCGCGTGCCGGGCAGCACCGTCGGATCGACACCGCCGACCGCGTTGAAGTAGATGTAGCCCTCGTCGTTGACCATCCGCACCATCAGGCCGATCTGGTCGCAGTGGCCGGCCAGCATCACCCGGGGGCTGCCCTTGGCGTTCACGGCCACGATCAGGTTGCCGTGCACGTCGGTCTCGATGGAATCCGCCAGCGGCTTCAGGCGCTCGCGGATTACCGCCATCGCCGGCTGCTCGAACCCGGACACCGACGGCGTTTCTTCCAACGCCTTGAGAAACTCGAATGCGTCTTTCTGCATGTGATCCTCGTTGATCCGCCTTGCCCCCGCCTCGCTTACGTGCTTCGTGTGGCGACCACCAACCAGTCCCACGGCAACGGACTCCCCAGCCAGCGAGGCGGACGGTTGAACTCCGTGTTCCAACCGTACTCGACCTTGACGATCTCGACGAGATCGAGGTTCAGGTCGGCGGCCGTGACCTCCAGCTCTTCCTTGAGGAAGTGCTTGGTCCACACGCCGTCCAGCGCCACGAGCCCCTGGCCCACGCGCAGCGATAACGACTTGCCGTCCCGCCCCCAGCCTGCTCGAACGGCCTGGCTGGGGGTCATGCCGTCTTTGCGGTTCCACTCGACCAGGCGGAAGCCGGAGTACAGCGCCGATTCCAACGAAGGCACCACGAGCAGAAGATGGCCACCGGATTTCATATGGGCGCGCATCGCCGACAGCATGCGCGTCCGTCGGGGGGCGGAGGGCGTGATGAGGCAGTTCACGCAGACGACGAGGTCCACCGCGGGCCATTCCGTGCCGCCGCGCGACAGGTCAGCCCTGAGAAAACGGACGTTGGAGTGTGCCCGGCAGCGCCGGCGTGCCTTCTGGAGAAGCCCGTGCGAAACGTCGATCGCAATCACCTTCGAGAAGCAGCGGCAGAGGATGGGCAGGAACCGCCCCGTCCCGCAGCCGGCATCCGCCGCGGACTTGCCGGCGCCGCCCAGCCTGGCGATCCTCGAGCAGATGGTTTCCCTCCTGTCCTGCCCGAGGACGTCGAAGACCTTCCTCGCATAGCAGCCGGCCAAGCCATCCCAATACGCCTTGTCCATGTTGGTCACTGCCGGTTCAACTGGATCCCTTTGTTGTCGGCCTCGTCCTTGCCGGTCATCGAGTAGCCGGCGGTCTGGCGCTGGTGGTTGACCTGGAGCTTCTGGCGATACAGGTTCATCACCTCGTCGGCATTGAGACCCACGCACTGGGCCAGGCTGATCCAGAAGAACAGCATGTCGATCACCTCGACGCGGGCGTTCTGCAGGTCGTGCAGCAGAAAGCGCTTGCCGGCCTTGGCCTCGGCGCACCAGTGCTTCCAGTAGGTGCAGTCGCGCAGTTCCTCGATCTCGTTGCTCATCGCGGCGAGGTAGTTGTTGATCCACTCGCCCGCCTTCTGCGGGTCGAAGTGCTTCCGCAGCTCCACCGGGTCGAAGCCGATCCGGCGGTTCAACTCCGCCTGATGTTCGAACAGTTCTCCAAGCACGGGTCCTCTCCTTGCCCCGGCCAATGGACACCCCGCGCGATCCCTGACGGATTCACCTGGCGGGAATCTTACGGCATCCGAGCCGAGCCCTCAACGGCGGCGTGCCGTTCGTCCACCGGGGGGTGCGTGACAGAATCGGCGGGGCATTTCAGAGCCCAGAGCGCAAGCGAGTGGGTCGTATCTACCCGTCGCTGGCGCTCCGGGCTCTGAAAAGCCCACATCGGCGTCGCCGCCCAGACTGTCACGCACCCTCCACCGGGTAACGAGCGTGTCCAACCTTCCGCCGGCTCGGGGCTTGTGATACAGTAGGAGCCCTGACGCGGCAAGGCCTTGCCGACGTGGGGACCAAACCCTGATGGCCGGAACCTGGCGACGGCTCCAGTCCACTCGGCGGATCGTGCGATGGCCCATCAAATGGGGCATCTTCGCGGTGGTCTTCCTCCTGACGCTGTATCCGCACCCGAACTTTCTGCGGCGGCACATTCAGCACCTGCGCGGGCTCGATCGCCTGCCTGACTCCGCGGAGCCGGCGCTGGCCCCGCTGGCTGCCCGTTTCCGCTCCTACCTTGAGGACCAGGGGGTTTCGCCTTCCGACGGCCCGGCCCTGCTGGCCGCCGTCAACCGCTTCGTCCACCGCGAGGTTCCGTATGCCTGGGACTGGGAGGTATGGGGCGTGGCGGACTATCTGCCCACGGTCGCCGAAGTGGTTGCCCGCGGCCGGGAGGACTGCGACGGACGGGCGGTCGTGGCGGCCGCCCTCTTGCGGGGGGAGAACATCCCGGCCGAGCTGGTCAAACGGGGGGCTCGCATCCGAGTCGGGGTGAAGGAGGTCGGAGTGTTGCGCCGCACGTTTGGCGACGTGATGCCAGGGACGCTGGTCGCCTATGCGATAACGGAGCGAGCCTACCTGTGGACTATCCTGC
>JACQVT010000781.1 GCA_016209665.1 Planctomycetota bacterium
CTCCAGCGCGATGTCTCTCGGCGAGCCGCCGAGGCTGGGCCGATCGAGTCCTGATCATCGGCATCTTCCTGGTCGTGACCTGCCAGCACATCCAGAAGCTGGCGAATCGACCGTCTTCGCTTGCGAGCGCCCGCGGTTCTTCGTATCATCGAAGGGGCGGTTCGAGAGGAGAAGCCGAGCATGCGAAAGGTCTCGCAAGTCAAGGCATTGCCGGAGTACCGCCTGGCATTGGCGTTTGACGACGGCGTATCCGGGACGGTGGATCTCTCGGACCTGGTTGGCAAAGGCGTCTTCGCCCTGTGGTGCGATCGTTCGGCGTTCGAGCAGGTACGGGTCGGCCCGTCGGGCGAGCTGGTTTGGGGCGCTCAGATTGATCTTTGTCCGGATGCCCTCTATCTCAAGGTGACGGGCAAAAAGCCCGCTGACATCTTCCCCGCTCTGTCCGCCGAGCCTGCCCATGCCTGAGATCAGCCGATTCCTCGGCATCGTCATCAAGATGTTCTTTGACGATCACAACCCTCCGCACTTCCATGCGGAGTACGGCAGCGATCTTGCCCTGATCGATATCCGCAACCTGTCCGTCTTCTCCGGTCGCCTGCCGCCTCGCGTCACGGGACTCGTCATCGAGTGGGCGACGCTTCATCAGCAGGAACTTCTCGCCGACTGGGACAGAGCCCGGGGCCACCAGCAACTGCAACGGATCGCCCCCCTGGAGTAGAGCGACTGGTGTCGCTGGCTCAACCTTCTTCCGGCGCACGCCTCCTCGATCCTATCCCGCACATCGCCGTCGAGCGGTTGGCCGAGCGAGCCGGGATTCACGATCTGCAGGTCGCCGTGGCGGCGGATCATCGGGAAATGAGTGTGGCCCACGACCAGGACGTCGGCCTGGACGTTGCCGGCGACCTCGTCCAGGATCGCATCGCAACCCTTGGGGGTCAGGCGGTAGTCGTGCAGCGGATTTATCGGCGTTGCATGCGTCACCATGAAGTGCACGCCATCGATTTCCCATCGCAAGCTCAGCGGCAGCCGGGCCAGCCACGACAGGTCGGCCGGGTCAAGCTGGGCACGGGTCCAGTCCCGCATGGCCAGGGCCAGGGGCTGCTTGGCTGGGCTGGCCTTCGGATCGGCGTGAAACGCGACGGCATGGTCATGATTGCCTCGAACGGCGATCGCTCCATGATCGCGGAGCCAAGCCACCGCGACCGCGGGGGCCGGCCCATAGTTGACGGTGTCGCCGGCGCAGATGATGTGGTCGAACCGCCCGGCGTCCCTCTCCACGGCGGCAAGCGCCCAGGGGTTGGCGTGGATGTCGGAAAGAGTCAGAATCCGCATCGGCTACTCCGTGCCTTGATTGCTGCCACGCGAATCGGCGCCACTCGCGCCGCTTTTCGGCCGAGCCTTCCCAGGCCAGTAGCGACTCCAGAGTTCGCTGGCCAGACGGTCGTCGGGCTTATCGCGCAGGACGGCTTCCAGCAGATGTTGCGCCTTCGCCATACGGTCCAACCGGATCAGGGCGATGGCCCAGTGGGTCTTGAACGTTGCCTCGTAGGGGTTCAGCCAGACCGCCCGTCGGAACTGCGATTCCGCCAACTCGAATGCCTCGCGCCCGAGGAAGTAACAACCCATTTCGTCGCGGTCGTAGCCGAGATAATGGCTGGGCCGCAGGACTTCCTCGCGGATGATCTGCGGATCGCGGCTTCGCGTTCGACGCCTGGGGCCTTGCTCCGGTGGCATGGTGTCGCCCCTGTCCGGTGATAAGCGGATTATCCTTTCTCGTCCGCGGCGCCATTGGCCCGATACTTGATCACGTGAACCTTTTCCAGCGTCATCAGACCCTCGGTCACCATCTCGTCCAGGTGGGGGAGTAGTGTCTTGATCTTCTCCTCCGTATCCACGATCTCGATGACGATAGGCAGGTCCTCCGACAGCCGAAGAATCTTGACGGTGTGCAATCGGCTATGCGCACCAAAGCCCATCGGACCGCGAAGCACCGTCGCCCCGGCCAAGTGCAGCTCGCGGGCCTTGGTGACGATGGCCTCATAGAGCGGCTTGCCGTGCCACCGGTCGCTCTCGCCGACGAAGATACGGAGAAGCTGTGCCTCACCTTCGAGTTTCATCCATCACCTCACGACGATAGCGGTGCACCGCGCATCACCCAGGACCCGCTGGTGCTGCCCGAGCATCCTATCCAACGGCCGCTCGATGAATCCTCGTGGCCGTCACATGACTCCAAACCACTTTTCTGCCAACCGGTAACCCGCCACGACGGCGCAGAAACCCAACGTGACACTCAGCAACAGGTTCAAGATGGCCCGCAGCCCCTGTCCGTCGTTGGCCAGCGTAAACGTCTCCCAGCCGAACGCGGAAAACGTCGTGAACCCGCCCAGCACGCCGATGGTCAGGGCGATGCGGTATTCCTGGCGGATCAACAATGGCCCGCTGAACGCATAGTTCAGGAACCCGATCAGAAGGCACCCAATCACGTTGACCGTCAAGGTCCCCACGGGAAACGAGCCGTTGCACAGTCTCTGCCCCCACCCCTGCATCAGGTAGCGAAGCACGGAACCCAATCCACCACCCACGGCCACCATCATGAGCTTCACCATCGACGCATCCTCGAACACCGGTCCGCGCAACAAAAAACCCCACCCGGGCTCGCGGTGGGGCGGTGCGTTTCCGTGGTCCGCAGGCGGACCCCTACCGAGCGTAGCACCGGTAGGAGTCATCAGGCCTACGCGGCCGGTTAAGGGCGGACTCCATCGCCGCTCATAATCTATCGCCCGGCTTGAGCCGCTGCAAGCCCGCCCATCCCAGCGAGACAGACGAGGGTCCGTGACCGTTTGGCCGGCCGTTCCATAGGAGGGTGGCCCGCGTCTTTTAGACGCGGGGGAGCCGATTGTGATTCTGCGGGCAGTTTCGAGAGCGAATCATCGTCACCCCCAGGTCCAAGAAGGACCTGGGCCACCCCCGCCGATTCTGTTACGCGCCCGATGGACGACACCGGAGCCGGACCGGGCGGGGCGGGTCAACCGGCGGGGCTGCTCGCGGCGGCGCTGCCGGTGGGGCGATGACGCCAGGTTTCCTTCAACTGACGGATACGGTCGGCGCGTTCGGCGGCGGGCTGGGTCGCGACGTCTTCCACGTCCATGCCCGTCAGCAACCGTATCCAGTGGGCGGCGACCGCGGCGACGGTCTGCGGGGCGACGACCTGCTGCTCGGC
>JACQVT010000765.1 GCA_016209665.1 Planctomycetota bacterium
GCGAGTGGGAGTGATCGGCAAGGGGTGTCAGAGCCCCGAGCGCAAGCGAGTGGGTCGTGTCTACTCGCTGCTGGCGGTCGGGGTCCTGTAGCCATTACCTCGCTATCGCCGCTCAAACTCTCACGACCCCCGGCTCGCCAGCGGCACTCGCGACCGGGCGCCGCGGTGGAAAGCCACGGCCGGACGCGGACCATTCATACGAGCATCAATTCAGCTTCGTGGGGAGAGTCGTAGCGGCCGGCGCCCGCGCCGGACGTTCGGACTGTGAATTAGTCCCGCGAGGGCGCCGGACGCTACCACCGAGGCACGAGATTCGTCTGGGATCTGCATCACGGGTTCGCGGGCGGATCCTTGACCTGATCCCCAGCCGGCTGCGAATCGGGCGGCGGCTCCGGCCGCATCCATAGCCCGCGCTCCCTCGGCCGCGGCGGATCGAACAGCCGGGCCAACTCATCCTCGATGATCTGTTGTTTGTGCTGTCCCTGCTCTTCCAAGCGCTTGGTCTGTTCGTCGAGTCGCTGGCGCAGATCGGCGATCTCAACCTTGAGCCGCTCGATCCGCAGGTCGAACCGCTGTTCGAGCAGCCGCTGCATCTCCTCGCGGATCGCCGCACGCTCCTCGTCCGTGCGGGCCCACTGATAGCGGCCTCGCTTCCTGTGAAGCTGCATCTCGAGCTTCTGCATGCGAATGACGTGCTCGGCCTCCCTCGGGTTCTCGCGCATCAGCAGCATGAGCCTCTTCATCGATGGGCCGAGGCGTTGGACAGCTTGCCGGAGCGATCGCGGGCCTTCCTGGCGACGTCGGACCAGTTCGTCGTGCACGTCGGGAAAGTGTTCCTCGGTGAAAGCGAGGAGTTCCGCGATCTCCTCGGGGCGGATCATGGCGCCGCGATCGTCGGGCCCCATGCCATCCGGTCCCCGGCCCATGCCGCCCGGGCCGCGAAGCGGGCCATCGATGCCGCGGTCCGGTCCGCCGGGCCCGCCTCGCCATCCCGGCGGCCCCTGGGGGCCACGCGGGCCGGGGCCACCATCGCCCCCGTCGCCGGCGACCGGCGGTCGGCGCGGTCTCGGTCCGTCCGCGTCCAGCGGCCCGAGGTCGGGCAAATCCAGGTCCGCCGGTTGCGACCGGGCCGCTAGGACCCGCCGGGGGCGATCGTCCGGCCGATCACCAGGGTCGCGATTCTGGCCGGCCACAAGCATCACCATCACCGCTGCGCACAGGAGACGCAACCCGTTCATCCGTATACTCCTTGCGATCGCGCCGGCCCGCCGCGGGTGCTGCCCTTGGGTCGGGCGCTCTCCATGAATTCCTCCAGCGCGCCGCCCAGATCGTTGAGCACGCTGTCGCCGGTGGAATGGGTCTGCGAGGTGGACAACTGCTGCTCGATGCTCTGCAACTCTTTCAGCACCTGCGAACTGAACTCGTCATCCGCGAGGGTGACCTGCGCGGCCTCGACGAACAGATCGATGTGCGTCGCAGCCGCGTCGGCGAACGGCTCATCCAGTCGAGCCGGCGTCGTCCAGGTGCCGACCCGCCAGACGACCCCCACGCCCAACGCCACCATCGCCGCGGCAGCCAGGCCGGCGACGAACTGGGGATGCCTCCACCACCGGCGGGGCCCAGTGGGCACTTCCGTGTCGATGGCCTGGCGGACCGCCTCCCGGATGTCCGGCAGCAGGCCCGGCCGAGGCGAGGGCGCGGCGCGCCCTGCAAGCCATCGCTCGTTCATCTCGTGACGTACCGCGGCCTTGACGCGCTCGATCACCGCCGGCGACGGCGGCGGCACCCGATCGATGTCGGCGGCCAGGGCCCCGAGCATCTCGTCCACTTGCGATTCCAGCGCTGGTACGTTCTCGCTCATCTCAGTCAGCTCCCACGCTTCGGTCGGCCTGCGTCGCATCCGTCTCCATCAGCTCTCGCAAGCGGGCCAGGCCGCGATGGGCTCGGGCCAGGGCCGTCCCCAACGGCGTGCCCATCAGGTCGGCGATCTCGCGGAACGGCATCTCCGAGAAGTGCCGCAGCAGGACCACCGTCCGCTCGGCCTCCGGCAACTGGCCGATCGCCCACTGGAGCCGGTCCAATTCCTCCTCACGCCCTAACGACTCGTGCGGCCCGGACCGCATTATCTCCAGGCGGCCGGGCAGGCCGTCCTCCAGCGCGGATGTGTCGGCATCCAACCGCCGGGACTCTCGCCAAGTCCTCGCCCGGCGAATCCGGTCGCGGACGAGGTTGGTGGCGATGCGAAACAACCAGGCATCGAACCTCCCATCGTGTTCGTACTGGCCGATGGTGGACACGAGCCGAACGAACAGATCCTGCAGCAGGTCCTCGGCGTCCGCCCGCCGTCCGGTGGCGCGGTAGAAGTAGCCGTACAACCGTGAACCATATCGCTCAACCAGCACGTCGAACGCCGAGGCGTCCTTCTGCTGAGCACGGGCGATCAGGTCGTTCAGCTCGGCAACATCCATCTCCAGTCCCAGCATAAAGTAACAACGGATGGCGGGCCATAAAATTGCCGTCGATGCGCCTGCGACTCCGGCGTAACCTGTGTTTTGGGGCGGACATCCCTGCCCGCCTTCGCAGGCCGCCCGTGCCTCCGGGGTGATCCTGCACGGCCCGGCCTGGCGATTGCGGCCGGCGGGCCGACCGTCGGTGCTGCGTCCGCTGGATCGCCGACCGCGTATCAGGTATTGTCCAGGCAGCGAGGATACCATGTTTGGCACGTCGGGTCGTCGGGTTGCGCTGGGTTTGGCGGCGATGGTTGCCGCGGCGGGCCTCGCCGGCTGCAGCACCGATACTCCCGCCTGGCGGAAGGCCCGCCAGGCCCGCGAACAAGCCCTGGACAGAAGTGTCGCGATCGCCGGGAGCATCGACAATCGTCGCTCCGAGAAGCTCGCCGGCACGCTGGCCCTCCTGCGGGACCGTTGCCGCCGGGACCAGGCGAAATTGAATGAGGACCTTCGAATCCTCCGCCACCTGCCGGCCAACGAGGTCAAGGAGTGGAACCAACGGGAACCCGCCTATCGCCAGGCCATCCAGCACCACCTCCAGGGCGATCCCGCGACCATCGAAACCACCGTCCCGTACTTGGTATACTGAGGAGCGTACCGGCGGGGCGTCGGCTTCCCCGGTCGAGGGTGACTTTCGCTTGGCCATCGCGACGCCCCGAACGTAGCCGGCACAGGTGCCGATCGCGATTTGAAAGGCGATAACATGATTCAATGCAGCGAATGCGAGCATTGTGTCCGAGGGCCGGACGGCCAGACCGGCTTCACCTGCAATCCGTTTTCCACGATCAAGGAGCCGGAGTGCCTGATTAAGTGGCAGCTCATCAAGTTGGATCTGATGGTCCGCGCGTATCAGGCCACGGTCGAGATGTACAAGCGCCTCGCCCCCCTGCAAGAGAAGATGTTCCGCCACATGCAGAAGGAGGTCGAGGAGATGGACGAGGCCGATTCCTGGAAGTACGAGCCGGACGATCCCTCGCAGAGCGAGGGTGAGGATGAAGACCGCCCGCCGCCGCGCTGATGCCCCCTCCCGACGTCCATCGCTCCCGCCGCTCGTGACCAGGTCGCCCCCGCCGTTGGCAGTCGCCCACACAACGAAATGGGAGCGTCTGGATGGACTCCAGACGCTCCCGGTCGTCGATGCCAGGCTGGTCCCGCCCGTGTCCGGCTGGTCACGGGATCAGGATCGAATCGGTCTGCCAGCGTGACTTGGCCCGCATGAGGCCGTAGGCATCGCCGTCCATGGCGCCGCCCGAGGGCGGGATGGCATCGCACGGCACGCCGTTGCAGATCTTGAAATCGACGCCCACAGGGGTGTTCGAGGACGGATCCATGGGTACCCAGGTGCTGTAGATCGACTCCTCGTCCACGCCGACCTTGGGATGGTTGCCCCACTTGGCGTGCCCGTCAAGGTACGCGACGTTCTGGCCTTCCTGCTTGTGGTTTCGCGAGTTGGCCTTCAGGCCCTTCCGCAAAAGGGTGGCCAGCCGGTTGTAGTCGCCGCCCAGCGTGGTGTTCACGTAAGCCTGGCTGGGAGGCGCGCCGAGCCCGAACGTCTTGCCGGCCGGTTTGTCCGGCTCGTAGATGA
>JACQVT010000766.1 GCA_016209665.1 Planctomycetota bacterium
ATGAACGCGCTCCATGGTTTCGACGGGCCCGTGGCAGCGCTGGCAGGCCACGCCGGCCATCACGTGGGCGCGGTGGTCGAAGTACACGAAGTCGGGGACGCTATGGACCCTGACCCATTCGATCGGTTTAGGCGTCTGCTCGGGATCGGGCTGCAACCGGTCGTCCAGGGCCATCGCGGTGTAGAGCTTGCGGAGTTCAGGGGACACCACCGGTCGGGCCTTGCGGCTTTCCTTACGGGCCTGTTCGTCTTCGGCCCGAATCGCCCCCAGGGGAGCGGTCACGATCTTGTGGCAGTTCATGCACACGCTCTCGGCCGGGATGCCGGCGTGGCGGCTCTTCTCGGCCCCGAAGTGGCAGTAAAGGCAATCGATCTGCAATTCGCCGGCGTGCAGCCGGTGGGAGAAGGCGATCGGCTGGGCCGGCGCGTACCCCTGCTGGTCGCCCGGCAGACGCAACGCCCCCAAAGTCGACGTCAGGGCCAGGAACGCCCCCACGACACCCACCAGCAACAACGCTGTGGCGATTCGACTCCTCATCCCACGAATGCCTCCCGATCCAGCCGCGAGGGAAGCGCCGCGATCAGCGTGTACATGAGCCCGGCAAACACCAGCAGCCATGCCCCAAGGGCGACGTACACGGAATACCGCGGTATCCACAGCAAAAACGACAATCCTGTCGCCTCGGACAGTTGGTGGGTACATACCGTGTACATTCCCAGGGGGAAGACCGCGCCCCAGTACAACGGGTCATAGACAAGCCTGAACCTCTTGTAGACGTGTCTCCACGCACCGAGGATCAGCAACATGGGGATCCACCATGTGGCCGTGGCCCAGAAGAACACCGTGAAGCCTTTGAGGAAGGGGAGCAACTCGGCAAGGAAATGGAACCTGGAGGCGCTCTGGATGAGGGTGGCTCCCGCCAGCGTGGAGATGGCCATGGCCCCCATGTTGATCCAGTACGGCGGCATGAGGTCCGACGGCGAGAATGGGAAGAACATGTAGCGGTAGAAGATCAGCGAGATCATCCAGATGTACAGCATGCCGCCGCACAGCCACAGGGCCAGGGAGAAGAAAAGAACCTTGTCATAGTGGTCCTCGAACCGCGGCAGCAGCAGGGTGCCCAGGTTGGAAACCGACTGGGTGGCGACGACGGCGATCAGCCAGCCGCCGCTGATCCCCTCGGCGAGCGAAGGCTTGCGCTCCTTGACGGTCAAGCCCGTGAAGACCACATAGGTCAGGCCGGCCCACAGCGGCGTGGTCACAAACCATAGAGCAGCCGCGATCGCATAGTGGCCGTACACGACAATGAGCTGGCTGGCAAAAACCGCCAAGCCGGCGACGCTCGTGAAAAAGCCCACTCCCCGCTGGTGATCGATTAGGTCCCGGAAGACGTCGCGAGGGTAGACGACGATCCGGGCCAGCGTCATCATCCAAAGGACGGACAGGGCAACGACATTCACCCACGTGAGGGCTCTGGCCACGAGAGGCAGCCCCTCCAGGTGGGCGGCGACGGCCACGATTCCAGTTGACATCACCATCGCGAAATACGCAGGATGCAGCCCCCGGACGCCCCCCGCGACAAGAGCCAGCCATGGATGAACGACGTTCGATCTGCGCATGCTTTCGGTCCCTGCCAGGGACGCCTGTGTGTCCGGCTCCGCCCGCGTCGTTTCGCCGCACGGGTCAACGGTCCGTCGGGTGTCGGTCGATGGGCGCAGACTCATCGGGCGGCCCCTCGCGGCCGGCAGTACCAGCGCACCACCTGTGGTTTGCGCCACAGGTATGGGTTGGGAACCACCAGCACGTGCACGAGACGGGTGAACGGGAAGAAGCCGATCACCAAAGACGCATTGACGATGTGGAGCTTGACCGCCAGCGGCAGGGCGATCACGTAGGTCGGATCGGGGTTGAGCTTGACGATCGACCACAGGTAGGGCGTGGCGGAGGCGGCGAACCAGGACGATCCCCACGGATGAAACACCGCGATGTAGACGCCACTGCCGATCTGGATCAGCAACAGGACGTAGAGAATCCAATCGGCGACGCTGGTCACCGTGCGGACCTTGAGGTCGGCCGTCCGCCGGATCACGATGGTGAAGATGCCCACCAGCGACAGGATGCCGAAGACCAGGGCCGAAGCCTCCAGGACGTAGAGCCGCAACGGCCGCTGGTTCCACGCCAGCACCTGGGCCGGCAGCAGAAACGCAACCACGTGCCCGAGAAGAACGACCAGGATGCCGTAGTGGAACGGCACCAGCGACCAGAAGTGCTGCTGGTTCTCCAGGAACTGCGAGGAGAGGCTGGAATACGTGAACTTCTGCTCGCGGTAGCGCCGGATGGTCTCCACGAAGAAGATCACCAGGGCCAGATACGGCAACACCACGAACAGGAACTGGTCCAGGTAGTTCTGTGCCGGGTTCATGGCGCTACTCCATCGAGTTCGACCGCGCTGCCCGCCTCGGGCCGGAGGATCGGCAGCCGAAAGCGGCTCGGGCGGGCGGTCCCGTGGTTCGCCCGCAGCGTCGAGGCGATGGCCGCCAGCAGCTTTTCATACGGGTTGCCGCTGTCCTGCAGGGCAGGCAGGATCCGCTCCACCGCCGGCAGCACGCACTGGACGGCGAAGCTGTCCGCCTCGCTTTCATCCATGCGGCCCAGCATGGCCAGGACGTGCGTCAGGTGGTCGGGCAGCTCCGTGGACTCCGGGACCGCCAGCCGCCGCAGTTGGCCGCGCATCCACACCAGAAACGCCCCGCGGTCGTAGCTCTCGCCGAACAGGTGCCAGCCGATCTCCAGTGCGCAGGGCGGATTGCAGTCGAAGGTGCGGGTGAACAGCTCCTCCCGCTCGACAGGCCCCCGGCTGAGAATACCGACTTCGAACTCTCGGAGAAGCGTGGCCGCCTCGGGTTGCGACGCCACCAGCACCTGTCGGCAGCGCTCGATGCGGGCAGGGTAGTCGGCACCGGGATACACCAAGAGGTCGGCGAGCAGATCGCAAGCGATTTCGATGATCGTCATCACAAGCCCCTCTTGGGAGCACTCAGAAATCCAAAGCCCGCCGACTGCCGATGCTCGTGGGGATCCTCCAGCATCTGGATGGCCTCCTCGCGATGTGCCGGCGGGATCACGAACCGGTCGTCGAACGTGCACAGCGAGGTCAGGCGATAGATGGCCTCCGCCTCCTCCACGCTGCAATCGGCCTCGCGCAACATGCGGTCGGCCACATCCTTGGTGACGTCGCCAACGGTGATGGCCCGGCGGTACCAGCGAACAGCCTTCTGCTTGCGAAGGGCGTACAGCAACTTGGCCTCGTGCCCGGCGCCGAGCAAGTTGGCCAGGAACTTGAGCGGCACGCGGGCCTGTTCGATGTCGTGGAATAGCTCATCGCTGGTGGCATCGACGGTCTGGCCGTGTCTCGCCGCCATCACCGGGGCCATCGGCGGGACGTAGAACAGCATCGGCAGCGTGCGGAACTCGATGTGGGGCGGCAGGGCGATCTTCCAGGTCTTCACGAAGGAGTAGACCGGCGATTTCTGGGCCGATTCGATCACCGACTCGTGGATGCCGTTCGCGCGGGCGGCGGCAATCACGTGCGGATCGAACGGGTCGAGGATGAGCGAGCGCTGTCCCTCGATCAGTTCCTCGTTCGGCAGGTTGGCCACCTCCTCGATGCGGGCGGCGTCGTACAGCAGAACCCCGAGGTAGCGAATGCGTCCCACGCACGAGTGGAAGCACGCCGGCGCCTCTCCCGTCTCCAGCCGCGGGAAGCACAGGATGCACTTCTCGGATTTGCCGGTGAACCAGTTGTAGTAGGTCTTCTTGTAGGGGCAGGCGGCGACGCAGGACCGCCAGCCCCGGCAGCGCTGCTGGTCCAGGAGCACGATGCCGTCCTCGCCGCGCTTGTACAGCGCACCCGACGGGCAGGAGGCCACACAGCCGGGGTTCAGGCAATGGTTGCAGATGCGGGGCAGATAGAAGAACACCAACCGCTCGACGGCGAACAGTTGCTGCCGCTGGGCCTCGGTCAGGCCCTTGAGGTTTGGGTCGTTTTCCGCGTAGACCGGCGAACCGCCGAGGTCGTCGTCCCAGTTGGGGCCCGACTCGATGTCGACGTACTTGCCGGTCACGCGCGAGATCGGCACGGCCACCGGTTGGTCCGGCCCCTCCGGAGCGTTGAACAGGTGCTGGTAGTCGTAGGTCCAGGGCTCGTAGTAATCGTCCATGCTGGGCATGTGCGGGTTGTGGAAGATGTTCAGGACGATGCGGCCTTTGCCGGTGGACTTGAGCCGCAGGTCGCCGTTGTGCTTCTCCCAGCCGCCCTTGTACTTGTCCTGGTCTTCCCAGCAGGTCGGGAAACCGGTGCCCGGCTTGGTCTCCACATTGTTCCACCACATGTACTCGGTGCCCTTGCGGTCGGTCCAGATGTTCTTGCAGGCGATGC
>JACQVT010000070.1 GCA_016209665.1 Planctomycetota bacterium
CCCCGGATGCGCGTATCGGCCCCAACGCCAGCATCGCCCCGGGGGTGCACGTCGACCACGGCGTTACGATCGGCGAAAACGCCACGCTGTATCCGGGCGTTTACATCGCCCGCGGCACGCGGATGGGCGACAACGCGGTGCTCTTCCCAAACGTGGTGATCTATGAGGACTGCGTGCTGGGCAACAACGTGACGATTCACGCCGGCACGGTGATCGGCGAGGACGGACTGGGCTACGCCCCGGTGAAGGACAAGTGGGTCAAGATTCCCCAGATCGGCAACGTGGTCATCGGAGACGACGTCGAGATCGGCCCCAACTGCACCATCGACCGGGCGACGCTGGGCAGCACGGTGATCGGCAACGGGACGAAGTTCAGCGATCTGGTGGCGATCGGCCACGGCACCAAGGTCGGCGAGGACTGCATGTTCGTGGCCCAGGTGGGCTTGGCCGGCTCGGTCACGGTGGGCCGGCACGTTACCATCGCCGGACAGGCCGGCGTCGTCGGGCACATCACCATCGGAGACAACGCGACCATCGGAGCCAAGGCCGGCGTGTCGAATTCCGTCGAGCCGGGCACCACCGTGCTCGGCCAGCCGGCGGTGCCCATCAACGACTGCAAACGCCAGATCGCCATCGTGCAGCAGCTTCCCAAGCTCAAGAACGAGATCAAGCGGATGCGCCGCGAGCTGGACCGGCTGCTCGAACTGGCGGGGGAGAAGCAGGCAAGACCTCAGATGAACGCAGATGAACGCGAATGAGGAGGGGATGAACGTTTCATCCTGGATACTTTGTCCCATCTGCGTCCATCCGCGCGTATCCGCGGCTGCATTTCCCATGACGGAGGCGAGGCCAAATCCGTTGGGCATCATTGCGGGGGCGGGGCGGTTCCCATTCCTGGTGGCCGAGGGGGCCCGGCGGGCGGGACGGCCGGTGGTGGTGGTGGCCCTGCGCGGGCTGGCTGATCCGGGCTTGAAGGTTCACGCGGATCGGTTCTACTGGTCTGGCGTGGTGCGGCTGGGGCGGTGGATCCGGCTGTTCCGCCGGAGCGGCGTCCGCGAGGCGATCATGGCCGGCTCGGTCCGCAAGTCGGACATGTACAGCCGGTTCCGTCTGGTCCGGTTTCTGCCCGATTGGACCAGCTTAAAGCTGTGGTTCTTCGAGGTGCCGGACCGCCGCAACGATACCATCCTGCGGGCGACGGCCGATCGAATGCGGAGCAGGGGCATCACACTGGTGGACTCGATTCAATACTGCGGCGATCACCTGGCGAGCGAGGGGGTCATGACCCGCCGACAGCCGACGTCCGCCCAGCAGCGCGACATCGAGTTCGGCTGGCCGATCGCCAAGGAGATGGGCCGGCTGGACATCGGCCAGTCGATCGCGGTCAAGGAGCAGGAGGTCATCGCCGTCGAGGCCATCGAAGGCACCGACCGGATGATCGAGCGGGCGGGCGCGTTGTGTCGGCAGGGCGGGTGGATGCTGATCAAGGTGGCCAAGCCGGGGCAGGATCCGCGGTTCGACGTGCCGACGGTGGGAGCGGCCACCCTCGAAAACCTGCACCGGCACGGAGCGTCGGCCCTGGTGGTCGAGGCCGGCCGGACGCTGATGGTCGATCGGCCGGAGGTCCTGGCCCTGGCTGACAAGCTGGGCATCGTCGTGGTGGGCCATCGGCCGGAGTGAGGCGGGTGTGTGAGCTATGCTTGACAGGCCCGTGGCCCAGCCGCCCCCGGCTGGGTGATCGAGGCCCGGGTGCACAGCCGAGCGCGGCTGTGCCACACGTTCTGGCCACACCCGATTGAAGAGGGGGATGAGGATCGGGAAGCGGGGTTGGCGGAGGCCGTCATGAACAAGGAAGTCAGCGTGCAGGACGTCCAGGCGGCGGAGGACCTGTTCCGGGTCTACCTGCACGATCGCGGCCTGAAATACACCCCCGAGCGACGGCTGTTGCTGCACGAAGTCCTCAGCACCCAGCAACACTTCGAGGCGGAGCAACTGCTGATCGCCATCCGGCAGGCGGGCCAGCGGGTGGCCAAGGCCACGATCTATCGGACGCTGCCGCTCCTGGCGGACTGCGGAATCATCAAGCAGGTGCAGTTCGGCGACAACCTCGCCCGCTACGAACCGATTCTGGGACAGGCCCCTCACGATCACATGGTGTGCCGCAAGTGTCGGCGGATCATCGAGTTC